>JAJFLN010000435.1 GCA_021772705.1 Candidatus Cloacimonadota bacterium
CGGATCCGGAATAGGCCAGGGGACCCCCTACGGGACATGCACCCGACGTATCGAGGCGTTGTTTGCCGGGGCGGCTACGGAGGGGGAGCGAGACGCGGCCGGAAGGGCCCGGGAGCGAATCCTGGAGAGGCTGCGCCTCTCGGAGGACGAGCAGCCGCCTTCGGAGTACCGATTCAGCCTGTCGAACATGTGGTCCCGCAAGCTGTTCGCCGCCCTGCTACGCCGTTACGGACTCCGCCCCTATCGCTACTCCAGACAACGCTACACAACGGTGATGGTCCGGGTGGAAGCGGTTCGTCGACGAGACGCTCTGGCCGGAGTTCCTCGAGATCGACCGGACTTTGCAGTCCTATCTCTCGGAGGTGACCGACCGGGTGGTGAAGAGGGTGATCCACGAAGACAGCTCGGAAGCTGAGGTGGTCAAGGAGACTCCGCTCCTACAGGCCCGGGCTTCCGATGCAGAGTCAGGATGAGGCCTGATGTCTAGTCGTCAACTGGAGGCAGACTGTCACCGGAGCTTCGTCTCTTCCAGGGGAGCCACAGGGAGGAGCCCCAGGATGCCCACGGTCGCTTCAATTCACTCGTCCGACGGCTGGTCAGCTTCGAGAGGGCGCTGGAGCACAGCCACCACCGCCGACTCCGAATGACGCAACGTTGACCCCGGGACCATCGCCAATCGCCCGTCACCCGGATGAGGCATTGCTTCAGGAACGGGGGAGCTCGTGCCGGTCTCGGATGTAGGCGAGGAAGTCCTCCACGTGGTCCCGTTCACCGACGGCGTCGCGTATCAGATCGGGAGCGTCCAGCAGGTGACCCTTTGAATGAATCCGTTTCCGCAGGAAACCGAGAACGGTACTGAACTCTCCTCTGCCGATCTGATCGTCCAGGTCCGGTACTTCCTGCTGAAGCACCAGGAACTGAGACGACGCGTAGAGGTTGCCCAGGGTGTAGCTGGGGAAGTAGCCGAAGGCGCCGTCTCCCCAGTGGGGGTCCTGCAGGACACCCTCGGCGTCGCTGGAGGGCGACACGTCCAGGTGATGCTCGATCCGGGAGTTCCACTCCCCGGGCAGGTCTTCGACTGCCAGGCTCCCCTCGATGAGGGCCAGCTCGAGCTCGAATCGGAGGATGATGTGCAGGTTGTAGGTGACCTCGTCGGAACCGAGACGCAACGGTCCGACGCTGAGCCGATTGGTGACCTGGAACAGGGCCTCTGGATCCAGCGGAAAATCCGGGAAGCTCCGTTTCAAGATCGGCTGGAGCCAGCGACAGAACGCCCTGGACTGGCCGATCTGGTTTTCCCAGAACCTCGATTGTGACTCGTGGACTCCCATGGAGCAGGAAGAGTGGACCGCCGATCCTCCTGGTCCTCGTGGCAATCCCTGGTCATACAATCCATGGCCAACCTCGTGAATGGTGGAGGAGAGAACATCCAGGAGATCCCGGTCTCTGAGGCGCGTGGCAATCCGGATGTCGTCGGGTCCCATGCTGGCGCAGAAGGGATGCTCCGCAACCTGCAGCGTACCCCGGTCCATGTCGTAGCCCAGGCTCTGGATGATGTCACGGTGCATGTCCAGCTGCCTGACGGACTCGAACTGGAGATCAAAACTCGGCGGCTGCTCTCGCTCTCGGAGTACGGCGAGTATCGGCGCCAGTCCGCCTCCAAGTCGCTGGAACATCCCCTTCAGCATCTCGATGGTGGTTCCCGGATCGTAGTCCTCGAGCATCACTTCATAGGGATGCCGGTCCGGGTCGATGGACCGGGCCCGCTCGACGGCAAGGCCGATGAGCTTGCACAGATGGGGAGCCAGGATGGAGAAGTCATTCCCCTCCTTGGCTTCGTGCCAGGCATTGAATCCCTGGGAACAGGCCAGGGAGATCTCCTCCGCCAGCCTGGGGTCGACTCGACTCGCACGGTCATGGGCCCGCCGCAGATTGCGTGCCGCCGCAGCCTGAGACTCTGTCAGATCGGTCGCCGATTCCAGCTCGCCGATCAGATGTTCCAGCTGAGGATCTCCTGCCCGCTCGTGGATGAGACGGCCCATGAGAGCGCTCTGTCGAGCCCGATCGTCTCCGGCCTTTCGCGGCATTTGGACCTGCTGATCCCAGCCAAGCAGCTCCCCGATCCCGGTCAGCGTGTCGAGCTCGGCCACGCGACTGCAGATTTCATTCCAGACTTGCTCTCTCTCTTCCGCCTTCATCGCTACCTCATCCACCTACAGGTCTGCCCCGATCCTCATGACTCCAGGAAAGCATCATTCCTCGCAACAACCTCCGAATGAACAGAACCCCCGGGCCGTTTTACCGGCTCGGGGGTCTGTAATGTGGATGCGTTTTCGCGGGGCCTTGTATCCCTCTTGGGTCCATCCACCCGGTCCTTCCTGATTCTCTCCGAAGAGAGGATCCCTCGGGACTAACCTGCTGACGGCGTTGATTTCACTCGTTCTCGGGCCTCGAATTCGGTCAAGACGTGAATCTCGTCTCCTTCGGGGTCCTGGCGCCACGTGAAACCTGGTTACTCGGAGAGCCGGCGTCAGACTTGGAACTCTCCAGCCGGGGCAGTTCAGGGGTCCTTCCTGCCTTCAGTACCGTTTATCAAAGGATCGTATTTCAGCAAGCTGAAACTCCTGGGAGATCCCTGTCCAACCACGTCCTCTGGTACTCGAGGACTCCGGGGCCACTTCTGCTTTCGGGCTTTCGCCCCCGCCGGTCCCTCGGACCTGCCGGCGGTAGCTGCGATTCGTCCTGCAGAACTCTTCGCAATCTTCCTGTTGTTACTTGTCACCTCCGGGCAACCCCGCCCGTTTGTTGGTGACCTCTCCGTGAGGAAGAGATGAATTATATCACCAGGCGGTTTAAACGTCAACCCTCTTTCGCAACTTTCTTTGGGAGCTCACGAGAACCCTTTGGCAATGCAGGTTTGCCATCCAGGGCAGGCCTTGATAGTCGCTCTGTTGGACTCGATGACGATCTGGAAGGACGCCAGGGCGGCGGTTGGTTCCGGCTGCATGATCTGGAGGATAACTCAGGAGGTGGAGGCGCTGCTCCGCGGTTCATCGGCATCGGGCCGAGTTTGCTATGTTGGAGTTGTCGAGAAACCTGAGAGGTTCGTCACCCGACCGAGGAGAGGAAAGATGCCCATCCTGGAAATCCACGCCCGTTGTACGCCGCCCGAGAACCTGTTCGATGCCCTGGCTCAGGACATCGCCGACGGTTTGCAAGTGGACGCAGCCCGAGTTGCCGTGCTTTGGCATCGGCTGGAGGATGGGAACTGGAGGCGGAAGGCCTGGAATGACGGACCCGGGAGCTTCTCTCCCGTGATGTTCCTGACCTGTCGTGAGACCCACACGAAGGAGCAGGTTCGAGATGCCTTGCTGGCACTCAGAGACCGTATGGCCCGGGAACTGAAATGTCCGTTGGAGACGGTCTTCGCCGCCGTGCGCCGGGTGGCCCGGGGGGAGCTGCTGGTCCAGGGTGCCGTCTGGGGAGCCGAGCAGGGCTAGCGCCAGGGGGCCCTCGACAACCTCGGGCCGCTAGCCAGACAGGCCCTGGATCAGGACCATGTCGTCGTTGGTCAGCTCGAATCCGGCGCACTCCAGGTCGTGCTTCATGTGCTCCGGGTCCGTCGTCCCTGTTAGGGGTAGCATCCCGATCTGACGACAGAAGCGGAGCACCACCTGGGCCGGTGTGACGGTCAAACGGCTGGCGATCTCCTGTACCGATGGATGGCCAGCGACCTCCGGGTTGGCTGTCAGCAGCGAGAACCCCTGGTAGACGATGTCCCGCTCCCCGCAGAAGGTCCGGACTTCCCGGTCCCACCCCGCACGGGCGTAGCATCGGTTCTGGACGAATGCCGGAATCTCGTTGCTACTCTCACAGAGCTGCTGCAGGTGATGGAGCCCCACGTTGCTGACGCCGAGCAGCCGGGTCCGCCCCGCATCCCGATGCTCGATCATCGCCTGCCACACTTCCACATCCTCCGCTGACCAGCCGTATCCCGATGCGGGTCCGTGGAGCACGTAAGAGTCGACGCGATCCGTTCCGAAGTGCTCCAGGGAGCTTCGGATGGACTGGTTCACCTGGGTCGTCAGGTCCGCCTGGGGGTCGTAGGGCAACCGATGATCCTGTCCTCGAACATAGGTGAACTTGGTCTGGAGGAAGAGGTCCTCCCGGGACACGGCCCCGGAGGCGATGAACTTCTGCACGGCCTGACCCACTCCGGCTTCATGATAGTGGCGGCGCTGGTTGGCTGTGTCGATGCCCCGGTACCCGATCTGCAGGGCCAGCTGCGTCAAGCTCTCGCTCCGGTCCTCCTTCCAGGCTGTGCCATAAAGGATGGGTGGAACCGAGAACCCTCGGACCGTGAGCTGGCCTGAATCTGAACTGGACATGGGCTTTCGGTGCTGTGGCGAGGAGTCGGGTCGATCAGTCGGTCTGGACCGAATTCAGACCCCTGGTGTTGATGCGCAGTCCCAGGCTTCGACCGTCGCGGTAGAGGTCACCGTCATTCCTGCGAGGCAGATGATAGACGTTGCCTGCCTCCGAGACCTTGAAGCCGCCGGCCGCCCGGAGTCCTAGGTCCTGACCGTTGCGCCAGACACTCCAGTTCCGGCCCAGGAAGTAGCAGTTTCCTGCCCCGTCAAGACCAAAGCTCCGAGAGCGATAGCCCGTATCGCGGCCGCCTCGGAAGATTCGGCCCAGACCGTCGGCGAACCAGAGTCGTCCCCGGAGATCGAAGGTCCAGGAGTCACGCAGTGCCAGGGTGGAGAGCAACCGCCGCTCCCCTGTGACCGTGTCGAGGTGGAACAGCAGCCACCGCTGGCCGTTGCGCGGCCGATGGGTGACGAACAGGACATCCCCTCTGTCGGTGACGTGGAAGTCCTGGGCGCGGAATCGAATGCCCGTGTCCCGGCCATTGATGTGCAAGGTCCCTCGTCGGCGGTCCGTATAGGCGATCCGGCCTCCGGGGCTGACGGCGAATCCGGAACCGTCGGCAATCTCGTACCGCGTCCGGCTGCCATTCCTCAGTATCCGCTCTCCCGCATGGTCCTTGACGGTGTAGATGTTTCCGTCCCCGTCGACCTTGAAGTACCGCTCTCTGATGAAGCTCTGCCTCAGGTTGACGCCGTTTCGGCTCAACTTTCCGAAGCTGTTGGTGTAGATGGCGTCGCCGCCGCGGGTGACCAGCAGGTCCAGGGGACTCTGCTCCGGGCGCCAGTTCGTTCTTCGCCCATCGATGCGGATGTGGCCGTAGGAGCTGATGTCGAAGACCCGGCCGTTTCCGTCGAGCCAGAAGTTGCTCTCCGAGACGGCAGCCGTCGCCGGAGAAGTCAGGGCCAGAGTCAGGCAGCCCGCCAGGGCGCCGAGAGCGAGGAACCGGGTCATGATAGCGCTAGCCTCCCTTTCACTCCGGTCCACTGCGGCCGGAGAAGCCGGCCAGGATAGCTCATGACGGCGGAAATCTCAACCTTCTTCGGGACCTCGAGGAGCATGTCTGCTGGGGGGGGCTTGTCACGGAGGCGCTTGGGATTCGGGGACACACGACTGAACCCGAATCCGAGACGCCTGCTCTTCGACACCGACGGACAGCTCTTCGAGACGGAGCGGACTGCGGCGAAGGCTGCCAGACTGAAGCGGCTCGACACTGGCGGTGACGGACAGGTCTCCCGGGAAGAGAAGTAGGCTGCCCGCAAGGGGCGGGGACGTCGCGGCGAGGGTCGCCGATCCCGAGGGGCTCGAAATGGCAGGGGCCAGCAGGGGCAGTGATCCCTGTCTGACCGAGGCTCTCGGGACAGCCGGCCCATCGGGGCCGACCGTCTGTGGCGCGACGGGTCACACGCTACCAGCGGATCGCGGCGCCCGGCCGCGATGAGGTTCAGACCCCTCAGGTACCGCCGTGGCCGATGGTGATTTTCCCGTTCTCGACGATTACCGGGACCTGGCGGCCGCCGCTGGTGAACTCCAGCATCCGGTTCATCTCGTCAGCGCCGGACTGAACGTTGATGTACTCCACGTCCGCTCCCTTGCCTGAGTAGGCCTCACGGGCCGAAGTCGTGTAGGGTCAGGTATCCTTGCCGAAGATGAGAACCTTGCTGCTCATGGGTCGTTTCTCCTGAATTGTCCAGGCGGATCTACTTGCCGCCGTAGGTCTTGTGCAGTTCGTCCAGCAGGGTTCGCAGTGAGGCGACGTGAGCCACGTCGGTGGTCTGCTTCGCTTTCATGGTGTGGACCAGCATCCGGTGAATGGTCTCCAGCATGCTCAAGTATCGGGCACGGGCCTTCTCGTCACCCTCCGCCGGGAATTTGATCCTCTGCTGCAGGAAGTAGGAACGGAGGATGCCTGCAAGCTCCTCGGCATGGTCTTCCTTGTTCTGGACCCATCGGACCAGCTGGTTGGTGTTCTCGCCAGCCTTGGCCGAGAGCTCGCCGATCTGCTGCATCGACTTCTCGATGGTGGTGAGGATCTCCCCCATGTGAGTGAAGCGAGCCTCGTCATCGTAGATGCCGCAGGGAATCTGGCAGTGGGCGTCGACGGCAGGCGTGGGCGCGATCAGGATGAGGGCGAAGATGACGGGGAAGAGATGACGTGTCATCGGACAGGGCCTCCTTTGTGGGCTGGCGCAGGGACTGGCAAGCCGAGGATTGTGGGACTGAGGTTACGGTGTGAATCGGTTACTCAAGGGACACCGTAGCGCATCGCCGGGGTACAGGGGAAGATGTGGGGGCATGGCTCACCACTGAGAACTCGGTGTCCTGAGTGTAACTCAAGGGAGGCTGCCGCCCCCTTTCTCGCCATCGGAGAGGCTGTCGGCAGGAGGATCGACCAGGGAGATCAGGGTGGAGTCCGGCGCCGGGCTGGGAGGGTGGTCGGAGGTGATCACCTTGAGGTTGCGGCCTGGGTCGATGACGAAGAGGACCCGGGCCGTTTCGCCGTAAAGCTGTTTGAATGCCTCGTAATCAAAGGTCTCCGAGAGCTGAGTTTTCTTGACGATCGACCCTGAGGCCAGCCTGCTGACTAGCTGGTCGAAGGTGGAATCCTCTGAGAAGAGCGCCCTTCCCCGGAAGGGGTGAGGCAGACCCTCCTCGGCGGCCCATACCCGGCGGGTGGTGGCGAGCTGATAGACCTCGGGTCTGCCGAATTCCTCCGACAGGTTCAGAGCCGCCAGGGTGTTCACCTCGTCGTTGGATGTCATGGCCAGCATCTTGCCGATGCCCTCCAACTGCAGGTCCGGTGGGACGGGCTCGTTGACGATGTCTCCGTGGAAGGAGGGAAGACCGGCCATCCTGGCTTCATATTCCGCGGTCCGGTTGGCATCGACGAGCAGGATCGGGATTCCCTCGTCTTTCAACGGGGCGACGAGGGCCCGGGATACGGGGTGGCTCCCCAGGACCAGCAGACCTTGCGGGTTCGGGTGAGAGAGTCCCAGGCTACGGGCCAAGGGGGCTGCCGTCAGGCCGTAGCCCGCCACGGTGCCTATGATGACCAGGAAGGTGAGGGGGACGAGCTGATCGGCCTGCTCGAAGCCAGCCTCCCGCAGACGAAGTGCGAAGATTGAGGCCACGGCGGCGGCCACAATCCCTCGAGGAGCCATCCAGCTCAGGAAGAGCTTCTCTTTCAAGCTGAGGCCCGAGCCTATCGTGGACAGAAAGACCCCCGCCGGACGGGCGATGAAGAAAAGGGCCGCCAGGAAGAGCAGGCTGCCGCTGCCGAGCTGCGCCATGTCCTCCATCCTGAGACGGGCGGCCAGGACGATGAACAGACTGGAGATGAGGAGGACGCGAAGGTTCTCCTTGAACTCGATGATGTGATGGACGGCGACCCAGCGCTGGTTGGCCAGGACCATGCCGAGCACCGTCACTGTCAATAGACCCGATTCATCCTGAAGGTGATTCGAGTAGGCAAAGATGGAGACCACGACCGTCAGGGTGGCCGGATTCTGAAGATACTCCGGTATCCAGTGCCTTCGAATGACCTGGGCCATGACGACGGCGCCGCCGCCGCCCAGGCCGAGGCCGACGGCCAGGGTCCTGACCAGGCCGGTCAGGGAGTGGGACCAGGCCGCCTCCGGGCCGCCGAGAAGGATGGCCTCGAAGACGATGACCGCCAGGGAGGCCCCGACAGGGTCTATCAGGATACCCTCCCATCGCAGGATGGATCCGACCCTGCCCGTGGGGCGGACGTGCCGGAGCAGAGGGCCGATGACGGTAGGACCCGTGACCACCAAGATCGAGCCGAGCAACAGGGCCATGGGCACCGTGAAGTCCAGGGCGACATGGGCGGCGGCGGCCGCCACGATCCAGGTGGCCAGCACTCCTAGAGTGATGAGTCTGGTGACCACGCTACCCACGTCTGGCAGGTCCCGGATCCGGAGGCTGAGTCCCCCCTCGAAGAGAATGACTGCCACGGAGAGAGAGACGAGGGGGACCAGCAGCTGCCCCAGGAGAGCGTCGGGATCGAGCCATCCCGTCCCAGCGCCAGCGGCGAAACCGGCGCCGAGCAACATGAGTATCGACGGCAGCTTCAATCGCCAGGCAGTCCACTGGGCTGCCAGGCCGAGCACCAGGATGCTGGTCAGGCCGACGACGACGTGTTCATTCATCAGATGGGTTCCGGCAGCCATGCTGACAGACGATCGACGGAGAGGGAAGGGAGAAGGTCCTGGCGGAGGGGCGAGTACACGTGAGCTGGGGAGTGACACAGAGGTCGCAGAGGTCGCAGAGGGCACGGAGGTTCCTTTTGGAAGCGTCGCACTGGAGAGGTTCGGTTCAACAGGAACCGGGACGATCGAGGATTTCTCCTCGGTTCAGAATCTCACCGCTTCAAGAAAAGGACCTCTGTGATCTCCGAGCACTCTGGTGCCTCCGTGGCACTCAAGGGTGGCTGCTCACCTGCCTGACCTGTTGCCTGCCAGGTCCAGGGAATTGCATCGGCCTCGGCACTCTGGGATGGTGGGAACATGGCCAAAGCCGATGACACGCTGTTCCGGACCGAGAAGCTGATACGGGGGCGGTTCCTGGAGCGGTCGAACCGCTTCATCGTCCGCTACGAGACGGCGGAGGGAGCCAGTACGGCCTACATGGCAAACCCTGGAAAGCTGGGGGAGATCCTCCTGCCCGAGGTGGATTTGCTGCTGGCCGAACGGCCCCACACGAAGCACGGACGGGAAGTGGTGGGAGCCACCTGGCGGCAGCGATGGGCGGGAGACGAGCCCAGGACTGTCTATCTCAACACAGGACAGATGAACCGGCTGGCCCGAAGGCTGCTGGAGGAGAAGTCGATCCCCGAGTTGGCCCATCTGGACTTGGTTCGAGGCGAGTTTCCCGTCGGAGGGTCGCGATTCGACTTCTTGCTGCAAGACGCCGACGGGCCCTACCTGCTGGAGGTGAAGTCCGTATCCCTGGTGGAGTGGGGTACGGCCATGTTCCCCGATGCCCGGACCGATCGGGGCCGGCGGCACATCGAGGAGCTGGCCAGGCTTCGGTCGGAGGGGTATCGGACCGGCGTCCTCTTCCTGGTGCAGGGAAAGTGCGAGCGGTTTCAGCCCGACTGCCACAATGACCTCGAGTTCGCCCGGACCTTCCTGGAGTGCCGTGAACGGGTCGAGTACCTGCCCTACGAACTGACTCCGCGTCTGGACAGGCAGAGGAGGATCTGCTTCGACGGCTCGCCGAGGCGACTGAGCATCGACTGGCCTCGAATCGAGAGGACGGCCCGGGACTCCGGACTTTACCTGATCTGTCTCGACCTGCCGGAGCGTCGTATCGTCCCAGTCGGGGGCCTGGGAGAACTGGATCTCGAGGCCGGCACCTACGTCTACACGGGATCGGCGCAGGTGGCTCTGACGAAGCGGATCGAGCGCCACTCCCGGACCCGAAAGACCATGCACTGGCACATCGACCACCTGCGAGCCGTCGCTCGCGGCGTGTCGGCCTTTCCCATCCGAGGCCTCACTCAGGAGTGTGAACTGGCAGACGCCGTCACTGAAATTGGAGTCAAAAGTGTCAAAGGATTTGGCTCATCCGATTGCGGCTGCCCGGGGCATCTGGTTCGATTCGAGTCCTCTCCGGTGCGGACCGCCTCTTTCCAGCGGTTGCTCACGAGATGGCGACACACCGTCGCCTCGGATTGACGCGGTGCGGCAAGAGCTCCAGCCCTGGGGTCACTCCCAGTCGGCGAGGTGGCGCTGGAGTTCCTGGAACTTCTTCATCAGGGTGGTGCGGCTGCGCTCGAAGACGGCAGCGATAGCGATGAGGATCAGGCCTCCCACGACCAGGACACCGGCCCCTGCCTGGGAAAGACGATAGATGGCCCGGACCACGAAGGCGGTCACGTCCACCGTGAGGAGCAAGGTGGAGTAGGCCAGGTAGGCTCGGACTCTCAGGTGCAGGGCGGCCACCACTCCCAGGGCGGCGAAGACTCCCAGGATGAGGGCATGGAAGGGTTCGGCGAATGCCACGACGTGCCAGAGTGACTGGCCGCTGATGAGCAGGGAACCCATGAGCCGCAGAGTCTCTCTCTGTCCCTTTGGGATGTCCTCCTTGTTGACGTGAGTGAATGTCAGCAAGGTCAGGCCGGCCGGGACGGTCCAGAGCATTGCGATGCCCAGCTGCTGCGTGTCCCAGAAGACGAAGTTGGCCACGTTGTAGAAGAGACCCGCCAGGTAGTAGAAACGCCGGTCCTCACCGGTTCGGGGAGCCATGTTGTAGAAGAGACCGGCACATCCGAACTCGACGACCCTGATGGTCACCTCGTCCCAGATGAAGATTCCAGCTGTCGCCGTGAGCCCCGGCATCCAGATGGCCAGATGGTGGAAGGGGTTCCTGTAGACCCCCATCTTCCCCGACATCCGAGGGGCCAGCACCAGGAGAGGGTAGCTGGCGGCGATGGCCAGGATGTGGGACAGGGGCGATGCGGGGATGACGTGGCTGACCTTGAGGTGCACGTAGGCCATGAAGAGGCCGCCCAGGCTGGTATAGGCCGCGGTCTCGGATTGAGTCCGCATGGCCCGCTGGACGAAGAAGATGGCCAGCAACAGCAGAGCCGCCACCGTGATCCATGGATCTGAGCTGGCTCGCAGGGCTCTAGGAATACAGACCAGGGCCGACATCCAGGCCAGAGGTTCGGCGCAGGCTCCCGCCGTGACGCCGTGTAATATCCACTGGTGTTGCTTTCTCAGGTGGGCGTCGAGTCCGAGGATGCCGCTCATGCCCAGCACATGAGCCCAGCCGACTGCTGCCAGCAGCCACATGTTCCCTGACGCGTGCAGGTGAGCCAGCAGCCCGCCGGTGGCCGTCAGGGCGGCGAGAATGGACAGGGCCGACAGGTAGGCAAACCGGCTCGTGAACCCCATCGCCGCCATGATCAGACAGACGGTGACGCCGAACCAGGGTGCGCCACCTCCGACGGCCAGGGAAAGGAATGACACCACCAGGAGCCAGCAGAAGGGAGCCAGGGCCCTCCTCTCGCTCTTGCAATGCCGGGCCTTGAGCATGACGATCGGAACCAGAGTCAGCAAGGCGACCCGCTCCATCGAGCCGCTGGAGAAGAGGCCGATGGCGGTGAAGGCCAGGTAGGGCGAGATGAGGCCCAGCAGCAGTGTCTCTATCCTGTCCAGCATCCTGGCAGGAACCATCCACCCCTCCAGCCTGTCGACCCAGATCTGCATTCCCAGGGCCTGGCCCACCTCGAGGAGGTAGATCCAGAGCAGGATGGCGGCCCACCAGGACTGCTCGTAGGCCGTGACCAGCGACAGGAGTCCGGCGGTTCCTGTTACAGCCTGCAGGATGCCGGCGCCGACATGGAATGCCTGCCGGGTCCAGGTAGCCATCAGCAGGTGCAGGGACATCAGGGCCGGCGCCAGCAACACGCAGCCTGTCCCGCTACCTACTCCCGAGGCGGCTGAGATGAGCCCCAGAATCGCGCCGGACAGCAGGAAGGGAAGACCCCCGGGTTTGCGGCGGACGAACAGCCAGTGGCCCGACAAGGACAGGGCCGCCGACACCAGTGCTTGGGGCAGCAGGAGCTCGAGACCGGCCAAGCTGGCCGAGAGTGCCACGTATCCGCCGTGAAGCACGAGCCCCAGCATGGACAGACTGACTACCGGGGTTCCTCCGCCTTGATAGATCAGGGTTCCGGCCAAGATCATGTACGCCAGGGTCCCGGGCCAGTCCTCGGCGTGACGCATGTAGGAGATGGGCACCAGGGCGACACCGGTCAGATAGAGGAAGCCGGCCCGTGCCTCCTGGATCGAGCCGCTGCCCATCAACAAGGGGTTCATCCGGGCCACGGTCCTGTCCAGGCCGCTCCGGCCGGCGCACTCCAGCGCCCAGCAATAGAAGAGGCCCGAGTAGATCCAGGCCAGGGCGGGCGCTTGCACTGCGATGAGAGCGCCGGCCAGGAAAGCCGCAGCGGCGCCATGGGCGATGGCAATCATGTAGGCGTGGAGACTGGTTCCGGCTAACAGGGCATGGATGGTGAAGACGCCGATGCTGATCGGAAGTCCCGACGCGCCGTAGGGGATCGCCAGGGCCGTGACGATCAGGGTCGTCACTGCTCCGTTGACGTGAAGCAACAGGGACAGCAAGCCTCTCCCTTGCACCGTCATGGCCGCCGCGGCGAAGGTGCAGCCCAGGCCAACGGTGAGTTGAGGCAGCAGCCTCACGGGGAAGCCCTGTCCCAGGACCCGGGTCAAGGCGGAAGACCAGAATTCGACGACGCCGCTCTGGCCGTAGGTCAGCAGCAGCTGACTAGCCAGGCCGGCCCCGAAGGCCTGCATCAGATGCCGGTCTTGCTTCGAGGTCGAGTAAGCCCTGGCCTTGACGTAGGCGTAGTACAGCAGGCCCAGGGGCAGCCAGGGGTTATCCAGCAAGCCTCCGGACAGGACCAGCAGAGATGACGCCACCAGACTCAGATGGGACAGCCCCTTCAAAGCCGAGGCCGTGCTAGCGGCCCCGGCGATCCGATCGGAGTCCCGCTCTTGCCAGAGCCCCGTCGAGGCCGTTGTCAGGATCTGCATGACTCCCAGCAACATCAGTCCCATGGCGGCGATGTCGCCGCCGCCGGATAGGCTGATCCTGCCGGCGAGACAGAGATAACCGGCAGCGCAGGTCAGGGTTGCGAACAGGACGCCTCCAGCCGAGACGACACGTTCTCCCTCCAGAAGTCTCCGGATTCCGGGAGACAGGAGGAAGGCCGCTGCAGTCAGAGCGATGGCGGCGCCTGCCAGCGTGCCTGGCAAACCGCCGCCGGGCCAGATGGCGATGAGCGCGCAGAGGGCGGCATACCGGGCGAAGAAAGTAATGGCCCCTGGATGGGATTCATTGGAGTTGACGGATGAAAGAACTCTTTGACAGCCCACGAGACCGATGGGACCCAGCACGGCCGCCGCGGCCAGGGTCAGCAGCTGTCCGGAGGGAAACTGGAAGAGTCCCAGAAGGCCTACCACGAGCCCGTTCAGAGGCAACAGGAGAAGGACGATCCAGGCCAGCACCCGGGCCGAGAGTCCCAGGCCGAGCTGGCTGCCGACCAGAGAGGACAGGCCCCCGAAGAAGGCCGTCGTCAGGACCAGAGGAAGGTAACGAAAGAGCCCCGAGTCATCGGTCTTCCAGAACCCGATGGTCCAGATCAGAGCGCCTCCCAGTACCAGGAATGCTCCCAGGAAGAGGAGCCAGTGAATGGACAGCTCCTCCATCAATGCCGGGATCTGCCTGGCGACAGGAAGCTCCGCGGCCTGCTGCAACCAGCTGGGACCCACCTGAGGGACCCTGTAACGGTCGGAGCTCACTCCCGGACTGGACTGGCGGTGCCGGTCCTCTTCGCTCTCGGCGAAGGCGCCCACATCGGAGACCCAGGTGGGATCGAACTGCTCCGGGTCCGGTCCGACCGCAACAGCCGGGACTCCGATCAGAGTTCTCTTAGCCAGGCCCGCCGTCCCCGCCATTTCCATGACTTCGGGCCTCATCCTTCGGGTCGGTCTGCCGCTGGCGGGTTCATCGGTCCTGGTCTCCGGCTCCGGAGGCTTGCCACGGAGTGCTCCGAGGCCCTGCAGCGCCTCGAGTGCCCGCTCCAGCCTCTGGCCCTCGAGCCTTTCGCTCAGCGCCGCGCCGAGGGTTTCGCCCAAGTGGTCAGGCAATCCGTCGCCGGCCTCCGGTCTGGGGCCGATCAGGTCCTGCCAGCAACGTTCCCGTATCTCCTCCAGGGACATCATGATGGCGTCGCCGATGGCGGAGGGCATCAGGAAGATCGACTGCCGGGACTCGAGCTCGAAGCGGGTCAGATCTCGAAGATCACGCAGCGTGTCACGCTGGACTGGCAGGGGCTCACCCGCCGCCTGGGCCGGGCTTTCCTCCGCCTCGGAAGGAGCCTCGGGGGGGGGCTGAGGAGTTACCTCCGGACTGTCCGCTGCCGCCTCTGCATGGGAATCGACCGGCGCGTCATGAGTCGGAAAGAGCTCCAGGAAGTGCTCTGCTTCTGCTTGCTGCAACTTCCCGAGCCCCGCCAGTTCGTTTAACCGTTCCCGGACGAAGAGAGTGGTCTCGTGCCGGAGCCCCTCCCGCTCCTCCTGCGAGGCTGGCAGCAGGGGTTCCCAGCAACGAGGGACCCGGCGGCGCAGGTTCTCCAGCGCCGCGTCGCGTCCGGCGCGGGGAATGTCTCCTCTTTCGGCCATCTCATCGACCTTGAGGAACAGCTGATGCAGCAGGTAGACCTGACGGACAGCCTGGCCCGCGTCTCCCGCAGGTCCCCGGGACGAGAATGGATAATCCGCCCCTGGCTTGCCCAGCTCCTTCCACTCCCGGGCCAGGCGCCTGGTGGCGGCGAGCCAGTCCTGGTGTGAGAGGACGCCCTCGTCACGGAGAGTGGACAGCCCCCTCAGGCACCACCGGATCAGGTACCCCTGGTGGGCTGCTGAATCGAGCTCCCGGGCGCCGAAGAAGGCCTCGAAGCGTTCCAGAGCGATCCGCCGTGCCTCCAGCTCGACCTGTTCGGCCGCCCTGGCGAGAGAGGGGTCGCCTCGGCTAGCCAGCAGCACTTCCCGGAACATGGCGAAGGCCTTGAACAGCTCGTCGATGTCTTGAGTCCAGACCGTCTCTGTTGTCTCTCCTGACACGGAGTCACCCCCAGGCATTGTCGAGAATCTATCAGACCGGCGGCGGTATTACACGGAGCTATTGACCTTTCTGAGTAGTTCCTATCCCCTTCGGCCCTAAACAGGCTCGGGCCGAAGGGGGAACGGCATTGTGAATGCGTCAGACGGGCCAGTAGCTGCGCCAGGCGCCAGGTGTGATATGAAGCTACGGTGATGCCTCATCGCCTGTCGCTGTTTCTGGCCCTGATTCTGACCGTCGGCCCGGTCCAGGCCGAGTCGAACGCTCCCGGTTCCGTCTCCACGGAGGTGACGACGGCTGTCACGGAGCCGGCCGCAGCCACCTCCGTTGAACCCGGTGTCGAGAAGAGTCCCGGGACCGTGCTGGATCAGCTGAAGGCTCTGGGACTCGACAGAGACACTTTCAAGGCCCTGCTGGCCGACTCCAGCGGAAGCGAGAGTACTCTCGCCGGTGCGGCCACGACGGAGACTCTCCTGGAGTGGTACCGGTTGCTGGAGGCCAGGAAGGAGCAGGACAACCGGACGCGGCAGGTGTCGGTTCTCAGGGCAGAACGGGATCGCGTCGACTTGCAGCCTGCCGCTTCCGAGCCGGCCAGCGAGGGCGAGACCGGCCCTCGGGACGCTGCGTGGCAAACTCGGCTGACGGATCAGCTCGAGTTGCTGGAACGGGATGGCAAGGTCCTGTCGTCCCTGTTGCTGGAGAGGGAGGCGACGATTCAGTCGGTCCGGTCTCTACCGCCGCCGGAGAGGACGAAGAGTATCGCCGACACGAGCCGGACCACGACCGGCCGGGTCCGGGACCTTCTCGAGGATCGACGGACACTTCTGCGGGCACAACTCGAGGTGATCGACGGCAGGATCGCCACGGAGCGTCAGCTGACTGCCGTCAGGCAAGCTCTGGTACAGGAGCTGAAGGAGCGGAGCGATGATGCCGCTTCTTCCCGAACCGTCTCCGCCGATCAGGTCGAGGCGCAGCAGAAGCGGGTGGAGGAGTCGGCGAAGCATCTCCAGAAGGAGCAGGCCGAAGCACGCCAGGCCATTCTCAAGGCCGAGGGGGAGCGCCTGGCCGCGGAGAAGCGGAAGGAAGAAGCCCAGGAACGAGGCCGGTCAGCCCAGTCCAACGAGGAGAGATCGCTGGCGGAGGAAGAGAGCCGTCTGGCCGCCTTGTCAGCGGCGTCGGCCGAGGCCTCGAAGCAGCTCGCCCAGGTTCGCTCCGCCGGTGTCGTGGCCAACCACTTCCGGACCGAGCAGGAGCTGCTGCTGTACCGGACATTGCATCTGCAGGAGCTGGGGCAGCTCAACCTCGATAGTTGCCGGACTCTGCTGCAAGATATCCGGTCCCGGATGGTGGAGCTGGAATCCCGCAAGAAGGGCCTCGACGCTCGTCTGCTCTGGCTCGAGGTGGCTCGCCAAGACCTGGTCGATGCTCGAGCTTCCCTGGAAGAGCTCGAAGCGCCCAGCGACCGGCAGCAGAGCCGGCTTCGCTCCGCCCAGTCTCGGGCCATCCAGGAGCGGTCCGGTCTGCTGGATGAGATCGGTGTCGGCCTGAGTGATCGCAAGAAGACCCTGGAGGTGACCCGGGAGGCCCTGTCCCGGCTGGCCCAGCGTCTGGAGGCTGTCCTTCATCAGGAAGACCTCTTCTCCAAACGGGCGGCCCCGGTCCGGTTCGGCTCCCTCAAGCGGGCGGTCGCTGACCTGTCGAGTCTGCTGGCCAATCCGTCGAGGCTGAAGGAGCCGATGCAGGTCTGGTTCCAGGCCATCTCTGCCTCCATCGAGGGGGACGAGGAACACCGGCTTCTGACTGCGTTCATCGGCACCGTCCTGGTCAGCTTCGGGTTGCTGCTCTTCGGCTCCCCGGTCCTTCGAGGCCTGGCCCACCAGACCCGGGAGCGCATCGGTAAGGCCACTTCAACCAGCCTGGCCATGGCCCACGTGGCGCTCTGCTGGGTGCCTGTTCTGGTTCCATTCTTGTTTGGCGTGAAGCTGTTACCGGAGCTGGCAACGGGCTTCACTCTCTTCCTGGTCTGGCTCATTCCCTGGTGCATCATTCACCTTGCGGCCAGGATGGCGGCGGACTGGATCTTGCCCCTTCAGATCAGCGGCAGCCCCGAGAGCAACCGTCGAGGAGAGGAAATGTGGCTGACCCGGTGGCTGTTGCCCATCCCGCCCGGGGAGTGGGACGACCTGGAAGCCGAGCAGTGCCGAAGCCTGAGGAGGACACTCTGGCCCATGGCGCTGCTCAGCGGAACGCTGCTGCCGGCCTGGCTCGGTTTGAAACAAGTCCTGTACGATCCGGAGATCACCCGGCTGCTCTGGCTGCTCTACGAGCTGATCATGATGGTGTTGATCTACAGGCTTGTCTCGGCTCGGGCCACTCTGACGCGGCTCCGGACCGAGGCGGGCATCACCACCGGCACGGGCTCTCTACTGATGGTTTCGGTTCGCCTGATGACCCTGGTCTTCCTGCCTGCCATCCCGCTTCTGGAGGCATTCGGTTATGCCGGTATGGGCCGGTTCCTCCTGACCCGAGTGGGTCTGACGGTCCTGTTGACGAACCTGGTCAGGCTGCTGCTGCACGCTGCGCTGGAGTGCTGGGAATCGGCCCGGGAGGAAGACCGGGATGACCTTCCGGATACGGAGTATGGCGAAGCTCCGATCCTGGAGGACTCCCTGGCGGATCTGCTGGCCCGAATGTTCTCCCTCGTCGTTGGTCTCTTCACGATCATCGCTGTCTTCACCATTTGGGGAGGAACCCGGGAGGGCTGGGAGACTCTGACCGCCTCCGCCGCCATCGGGATGGAGGTCCTGGGGTTCCAGGTCAGTGCCCTGGCGGTGCTTCAGGCAGCTCTCGTGATCTGGATTGCCACCTGGTGTTCCCGGGTCGTGAACCTGGTGCTGGAGCAGCGGGTCTATCCTCGGACCAAGCTCGACGCCGGCGTCCGGTACACCCTGAAGCAGACCCTCCACTACTGCATTCTCGGGCTCGGGCTGGTTCTCTCTCTCGAGGCCCTGGGCGCGGGCCTGGATGGACTCAAGTGGTTCGCCGGATTCGCCGGTATCGGAATCGGCTTCGGAATGCAGAACATCGTGCAGAACTTCATCAGTGGCCTGATCCTCCTCTATGAGCGTCCCGTACGGGTCGGCGACGTGGTCGAAGTGTCGGGCATCTTCGGCACGGTCCAGAGGATCACGGTGCGCAGCACCATCGTGCGTCAGAGATCCAACGTGGACGTCATCGTGCCGAACTCGACCATGATCTCCGAGAACGTGGTGAACTGGACGCTGGACACACAGAAGTCCCGGATCGAGGTGAAGATGGGCGTCGCCTACGGCTGCGATGTGCAGCATGTGAAGCGGATCTTCCTCGAGGCGGCCAAGGAACACAAGATGGTCCTTCGCCGGCCCGAGCCCAATGTCCTCTTCGTGGAGTTCGGGGACTCCTCTTTGAACTTCACCCTCATGGTCTGGGTCGTCGAGCCGATTCGCATCAGGGACATTCAGAGCGACCTTCTCTTCATGTGTCATCGCAAGCTCGGCGAAGCGGGAATTCAGATTCCCTTCCCGCAGCGAGACCTGCACGTACGTTCCAGCATTCCTGTGCGAATCGAGATGGCCCCCCCCGAGGCCGGGCAGGACTAGCAGCTGGCAGGTACTGGTCCGTGCTTCGGCTATCCCGGACTCGATAAGTGACGTTCTCCCCGTGGTGAATGTGGGTCACCCGGGCGTCCTGGAGGCCATAGTGCCCGAGAGCTTCGATTCCGATCTTGCGAAACCGGTTCAGCTCTCGGCGTATGTTCGGGGCGGTGCTGGAAGACATGCCCGTAAGACGTCGCCGGAAACGGCGAGGTGCCCCGCCCCCTCAGTCCTTGACCCGCTCCTGAATCCGCAGCAGTTCATCGGAATCGAACTCGAAGACCACCAGCGGCGGCAAGGGCTCCTGAATCGCCTTGAAGTCGGCCACCAGAGCACTGACGGCGACCTTGACGTCCCGGGAGAGGCGCGTGGTGGCCAGAGCCTCAGCGCCGAGCTGTTCGTCCAGCTCCAGCTCCTGGGCGCGCCTGGCGGCCCAAGCCTTCTGCCGCTCCAGGAAGACCAGGGCCTTCTCCAGGGCTGGCTTCAGCTGCCTCGTGTTGGCGATGAGAACATCAAAGGACGCCTGCCGGCTGGCCGGCTGTCTCTTACGGGTCCGCCGGAGGGATTGAATGCGTTTCTCGCACCGAGTCAGGAGCTTTCGGATTGTATTGCCGTAACTGCTGTCGGCCCCTCTAGCGAAGTCCTGGCACATCTCCTTCAACCCTCGGGCCACCTCGGTGTAGACGGCGTAGTAGGCGATGAGGCCCTCCAGATCCCGAGGGTCGGAAGAGGCCTTCTGTCTCAGCCGATCCAGTTCGCCCCTCAGGGCCTCCAGGATGGTGCGCCGGTTCTCCAGGCCTCGGGCCAGCTCCAGGACCTCGGCGTTCGATGCCTCCACGGCGCCGAATCCCTTGCGGCGGAGTAAGGACTCCGTTCCCGTCGTCGACTTCGACGGCGTGGAGGCCAGCAGGTTCTTCAGGACACTCCTGGCTTCATCCAGATCCTCCGTCAGCAGTTGCCACTCACTCTTCCGGAACCACCCCGGTGTGGCATCGGCTTCCTCCCTCTTCTGGCGCAGCTCTGACACCTCCGTTGCAGAGTTGCGGATCCGCTCCGGTAGAGGCCGGTCGAAGGGAAGCCACTTCCGCAGGTTCCTGGGCACCATCTCCAGCGAGGGAGAGGATTCGTTCAGATCCGGCCGCTGGCCTCCCTGCGCGAGAGTTGTTCCCGTCAGGATCAGGAGCAGAAGAGGAGTCAGAATGTACTTCCGGTTGAGCATGTCATCTCCATCCTAGCAGGTGATCACCGGGGGTGTAGACTGCCGGGCATGAAGATCCAGACTCTGCGGAACGCGCTGCTGCCCCTCCTTCTCATCGCCCTCGGACCGGCTGCCGCAACCGGTGATGAGGACCCCTTCGTCGAGCTCTCCTCGGCCATACCGGGCATCGTCATCGAGATGCGGTATGCCACGGACCAGAACTTCCTGAAGGAGGTCCTTTACGAGTCCGGTGACTGTCTGCTGCGAAAGCCCGTGGCCGAGAGACTGGCCCGAGTCCAGAAGCGGCTTCGGGCCCGAGGACTGGGGCTGAAGGTCTGGGACGCTTACCGGCCTCCGGCCGTGCAGAGGAGGATGTGGAAGATCATGCCCGACCCGCGATTCGTGGCGGATCCGGCGAAAGGATCGGTTCACAACCGGGGAGCCGCAGTGGATGTAACTCTCGTCACGACTGACGGGTTGCAGCTCGACATGGGAACCGACCACGACGAGTTCACCGACCGGGCCAGTCCCGATTCGGAAGATGTTTCCGTGGCGGTTCAAGCCAACAGGAGAATCCTGGCAGAGACGATGGCGGCTGAGGGGTTCAGGCAGCTGGCCTCGGAGTGGTGGCACTTCGGCGCCCCGGAGGGGAAGCACTATGGAATCGTCGAAGACGGTTTGATCCGGACCGGTTCCGTGGACCGCTGATCATCGCCCAATTCTCCGTGGCCATGTTTCGGTTCATCAGGGTATCCTGTGAGGCAACCTGAACCCAGATTGAGAGTTCTGCTGCCTTGGGGGGCGGTGGCAGTCGAGCAAGGAAAACCATCGTGAGGGGCTGCGAGGCCCGGGAGAGACAGTTATGTCCAGGTCAGCGCAAGAGCTTCTCCAGGAAGTACTCGGACTGAATGCCCGGCTCTTGGAGCTGGAGGCCAAGGGCGCCGATCTGACAGCCGATGAGCTGGGCGATCTGGAGAACCGGGGCAACGAGATTGGCGACAGCCTCCCCGGCGAGGATCAGACTGTCTTCTACCTCTATTGGAAGAAGGACGTCAGCGCCAAGGAAGACAAGCCGTCGATGCGGCTCGGTCTCCGGGCCCGTTTCATGCGAGACGCACTGAAGGAACTCACCCTGGTTCTGAAGGTCCGTTCCCAGATAGATCCACTGCTCGACGGCGTGGCGTCCAAGACGATCTTTCCCCGCCCCGACGGCGAGAGTCCGTTGATTCTGGTTGTCGACGATGAGCGAGATGTGCGGCGCATGACTGTCCAGTGTGTTCAGAAGTGGGGCTGCAGGACCGTGGAGGCCGAGGATGGTCCCACGGGCCTCGAGAAGGTCGTTAGCGAGAAGCCCGATCTGGTGCTCCTGGACGTGATGATGCCTGGAATGACAGGGCTGGAAGTCTTGCGGAAGCTGCGGGACAAGACGGATCTGGAGCAGCTTCCCATCGTGCTCCTCACCGCCGTGCCGCTCGATCCGGAGCAGCTGGCCGGCTCCGACCTGGGAGCCTCTGACTATCTCCAGAAGCCGATCGCCATCAAGAAGTTACGGGAGCGGATCCAGCGCCTGCTGATGATTGCCCAGGCCCGGAAGAACCCTGCGGCCTACGCTCTCACTCAGGAGGACTTGGCCTGATCGCGGATCTTCGCCTGTTCCTGGCTGACCCGGACTCCGACAGCCGACTTCAGGGGGGGGGGTGCATGTCCCGTAGGGGGTCCCCTGGCCTATTCCGGTATCCGTTCGCCCCACTATGGATGCCCGCATCCAGGACGACTGAATGGCCGAGTTTTCCCGATCCGTTCGTCCTGAGCCTGTCGAAGGATGAATGGAGCGGGCGGCCATATCGTCTGAGCTTGTCGAGGGGCCCACAGGCGC
>JAJFLN010000436.1 GCA_021772705.1 Candidatus Cloacimonadota bacterium
CAGCTCGGCCTCCTGGTCGAGGGATTCCCTGAGAGCCTGAAACAGCACGGCCAGCCCCGCTTCGGGAGGCAAGGTCGGGTCCCGGCTCTCGGAGGCCTTCTTGATCCTGCCGGCAATGAGCTGTCCCAGGTCCTCCGACAGCTCCTCGAGCATCTGCTCCTTGCCGGTGAAGTGCTGATAGGGTGCTCCGGCAGAGAGCCGGGCACCCCGTGCCACATCGGCGAGAGAGACGTTCCGGAATCCGCAGCGGACAAAGAGCTTGCGGGCGGCCCGGAGGATCTTGACTCGAGTGGCCTTGCCCCTTCGAGCCGGCCCCAGGGAAGAAGCGGGCTTTCCCCCCCGCTTTCTGCTGACGGAGGCTGACTTCATGGCAGGAGTGGTTTCCCCATCAAGCCGGCGGGGCGACCGGAATCCCGGTTCCGGCGTCGGGGTGCGGCATCTCCAAACCAGGCTGGCTCGGAGGACGAGGAGTAGAGCGGCGAGGTGATAGACTTCCGGCAATGGCGAAGAAGAGTGAGGAAGCCGAGGGGCCGAGGCTGATCAAGCGTTACGGGAACCGCCGGCTCTACGACACGGTGGAGCATCGCTGCATCAGCCGCGACGAGCTGGCCGAGCTGGCCCGGGCCCGGATCGAGTTCGTGGTCCGGGATGCCCGGACCGGCGAGGATCTGACCCCGTCGACGCTGGTGGCGTTGCTGACGGAGGGCACTCTGGCCCTGTCGACAGCGATGCCGCTGGAGCTGCTCCGGGAGCTGGCGTCGATGCAACAGCGCACGATGGAGGAGTTCTTCAGCCAGCACGTGCCGGCGGCTCTGAAGCAGTTCATGAGTCAGGGCCAAGGCGGGCTCTTCCCGGAGTCCCTGCGGGGAGATGACCAGGGATCGCCGGACCGGGCGGAGGACCTGGGGAAGCAGAAGGACAGGAAATCCCCGTCGACGCGGCGCGGCAAGAGCTGAGTCCCGCCGGCCGCCGGCGGCGACTGCCCTGAGGGAAGTTCCCGGGCCAGTCCCCTCGAGGGGGAGCCGATTCACCGGGAGTCGCCCTCCCCTGCCATGATCTCCCTGACAGCTCCCTTAACGACCTTGCCGCTGGCATTTCGAGGCAGCTCATCGACCCGATCGATCCGCTTCGGCACCTTGTAGTGAGCCAGCCGTCCTCTGAGGTAGTCCCTCAGGGTAGCGGGGTCGAGCTCGGAGCTGGCTTCCAAGACCACGGCGGCCCAGCCGACCTCGCCCCACTTCTCGTCGACCACGCCGAAGCAGCAGGCTTCCGCCACGTTCGGGTGTTCGACCAGAGCGTTCTCGATCTCGGCGGGGAACACGTTCTCTCCCCCGGAGATCCACATCTCCTTGCTGCGGCCGGCGATCTTGAAGTACCCCTCCTCATCGATGGAGGCGAGGTCGCCGGTGCGGAACCAGCCATCGCGGCGCGACTTGAGAGTCGCCTGTTCGTTGTCCAGATATCCGGCGCTGACGACGGGGCCCGAGAGCTCGAGCTCGCCGACCGTGCCGACCGGGACGGAGCGCCCGTCGGCGTCGACGACCCTGGCACCGACATGGAGCATGGGGCGTCCCACGGAGCCGGCCTTTCGAACGGCGTCCTCCGGGGGCAGGCTGAAGCAGTTGGGCCCGACCTCGGTCATGCCGAATCCCTGGCGGAAGACCAGACCTCTGGAGGCGTAGGTTTCGATGAGGGGAATCGGACAGGGAGCGCCTCCGCAGAGGCAGAACCTGACGGCCGACAGGTCGCGATCCTGGAAGGAGGGCGAGGTGGCCAGGGCCTGAAAGGTGGTGGGCACGCCGAAGAGGGTGGTGATCTTGTATCGCTCATGGGCAGCCAGGATCTTCTCGGACTCGAACTGGCCCGTGAGATAGACCGTGCCGCCCCGGTGAAACAGAGGCGTGGAGAGGACGTGAAGCCCGCCGGTGTGAAACAAGGGGGTGTAGGTGACCACTGAATCACGAGCCGTCAGGTCCGTGGCCAGGCCCGTGTTCATGGAGTTGAAGAGGACCTGACCGTGAGTGATCATGGCCCCCTTGGGCAGCCCCGTCGTTCCCGACGTGTAGAGGACCTGATGGACCGTTTCGAGGGTGACGGGAACGGCCTCGAAGGGAGTGTCAGCCTGGGCAGCCATGGCCGCCTCGTAGCTGCAGGGGGAGTCGCTTGTCTCGCCCAGGGCGAAGGTCCGGGCCTCCGATGCGATGGCCGAGAGTTCGTCGAGTCGCTGGGGTGAAACCACCAGGACTCGAGGACGAGCCAGGCCGAGGAGATCCGTCAATTCCCGGGAGGAGAGCCGGAAGTTCAGGGGGGCGAAGAGAGCGCCGAGCTTGGCGGTTGCGAAGTAGAGTTCCCAGTGGGCCGGATCGTTCTCGGAGATGACGGCCACCCGATCACCGCGGCCGATTCCCTGATCCTGAAGCCAGTGTGCGGCCCTGTCGATACGCCGGGCGAGCTGCCGATAGGTCACGGTTCTGTCTGAGTCCAGAAGGACCAAGGCCGGTCTTTCGGGATGGACGGTGGCGTGATGGCTGATCCAGTCGTTGAAGCGCATGGGAGGGCCTCGCATCAAAAGGGACCCGCCGCAACCGCCGGAGCTGACGGTTCCAGAAGGCCCGGGAGTGGGGTGTGCTGCCTACAGCATGACCGATGGGGTTCGGGGCCGGTCAAGTGAGCACCGAACCGGGGGTGCATTTCTGCTGGGGGCGGAAACTAAGCTCGAGTTTCGCCATTTTCCAAGCCTCCGTGAGTCACTCGCTGTGAGCGGTTTCTCAGTATCGGTCGATTGACCGCACGATCCGGGATCAAACAGGATCGTGCAATAAATCAGCTGCAAGAGCGAAAACCATGACCCAGAGCGGGCCGGTCCTCTGTCAAAATGGCGAAACTCTA
This sequence comes from Candidatus Cloacimonadota bacterium, assembly GCA_021772705.1. Classification (GTDB taxonomy): domain Bacteria; phylum Muiribacteriota; class UBA6191; order JACPRK01; family JACPRK01; genus OFTM100. The sequence goes on from JAJFLN010000436.1 coordinate 2,890, forward strand.
GACTAAGGGGCCGCGCAGGATTCAACCACCTTCGCCTAAAGGCAATGCTGGTGAAATAAGACGGATTTTGTTGTAGTGGGGCTCAGCCCCACCCCCCCGGGGGGGGGGGGGGGGGGCCCCACCCCCCCCCCACAACAACGAGACCGCGACGACACCCCGCCCGTCCCTGGGGAAGGCCTGGATGTTGACTCTGATCTGCCCCGGGCTGGGCCAGATGCATCTCGGCGCCAGGACACGAGGGGTCCTGACGCTGATCTTCGTCACCGCCAGCCTCTGCTGGCTGGGCTGGGCCGACTATGCGGCCATCAACGGTTTCTTCGCAGAGAAGGTCCAGGCCACCGGCGGGGCCCTCACTCAAGCTCAGGCCCTCAGCTTCGCGACGGATCCGGAGTTGGTGAAGAGAGTCGGTGAGGCGTCCTTCCTTCCCGGTTGGATCTTCTTCCTCGCCTTCATCTTCGCCTTCGTCGACTCCGCCATCCTGGTCATGGGCAAGAAGAAGGCCTGAGGACCGAGCCTCAGTCGCCCTTGTCTCCCGCCATCTCAGCCTTGAGCTTCGCCAGCTCGTTGTCCACCTCGGAGGACTCCTCGAGCAGCTTGATCTCCGGCTCTAACTGAGGTTCCCCCGAGAGCTCGAGCATCACACCGGACTTCAGCTCCATGTCCTCGATCTTCGAGGCGATACGATCGAACTCGCCGAAGGCGTCGGACTCCTTGACGTCCGAGACGGTGGTGGATAGGTTCATCTTCGTCTCGGCGATCTGCTTCCGGGTCAGCAGCTCTCCCTTTCGCCGCTTAGCGTCCTCGATCCGTTTCTCCAGCGCCGTCAGAGCATTCTTCAGAGACTCCACGTTCTGAGCTTGCCTCTCACGCTCTTGCTCGAACTGGCTCGCCAGATCCTCGCTCGACTTGAAGCGGATCAGGGCCTGCTTGGCGAGAGAATCATCTCCCTTGCTCACGGCGAGCTGAGCCTTGCTCTTCCAGCCAACCGCTTCCTCCCGCATCTTCAGCGCCTTCTTCTCGATCTTCTTCTGCTCCACCATCTGCATGGCGACCTGATTCTTCGCCTGCCCATACTGCTCCTGCATGTCCCGGATCGCCTGGGCCAGCACCTTCTCCGGATTCTCGGCGGAGTCGAGCATGGAGTTGATGTTGGAGCGAATCATCCGGCCAAGTCTCGTGAACAGTCCCATCTCAAGTCCTCCCGGGAAGCCTGGTTCTCAAACCTGGGCTTCCAGACCATCGGCCAGATCAGCCAGCTCTTCCATGGACAGGGACAGCATCTTCGCCGCCTTGTTCCGGTCGCCCTGGCATCGGGCCAATGTGTCTTCGATTACTCTATGTTTGTACTTTGCCACACGCTGTCTGAAGGTGCCCCTGTCCGTGTCATCGGCAGGCTCCGTCCGAGCCTCCAGCGCCGGCAGGTCCTTCCGACCGATCACTTCGCCCTTTGTACGATACGCCACGCGTTCCACGAAGAACTTCAACTCCCTCACGTTCCCCGGCCAGGAGAATTCCCGCATGGCCTCCTCTGCCTCGCGAGTAAACCCCTGGGGCTCGATCCCCGGCACCTCGGAGCTAATCACCCGCAGGAAGTGAGCGGCCAGCAACGGAATATCGCCGCGACGCTCCCGCAGCGGTGGCAACCGGATGCTCTCGAATGCCAGCCGATCGTACAGATCCTCCCTGAACCTGCCGCGCCTCATGTACTTCTCCAGGTCGGCGTTGGTGGCCGCCACGACCCGGACGTCGACCCGGATCGTCTGGCCGCCTCCCACCCGCTCGAAAGTCTGGTACTCCAGAACCCGGAGTATCTTCTGCTGGAAGTCGTGGGGCATGTTTCCGATCTCGTCGAGGAACAGGGTTCCCTTGTGGGCCAACTCGAAGCGGCCTCGTCGAAAGGGAGCGTTGTTGAATGCGTTCTCCTCCTGGCCGAAGACCTCGCACTCCAGGAGCCCCTCCGAGAGGGCTGCACAGTTGAGGGTCACGAAGGGTCCATTGTTGCGGGGACTCGCCTGATGGATGGCCGCTGCCACAAGCTCCTTGCCAGTACCCCTCTCTCCCCGGATCAGCACTGGCCGTGGAATCGGCGCCAGCCTCTCCACCTGCTCCATCACCTCCCGGACCGATTCGTCCTGACCCACCATCCGGTACTTCCGGTAGAACTCCTCCTGGTAGAAGTCGACCCGGGCCGTGAGCTCCTTGTTGCTCTCCTTCACCTCTCGCAGTTCGTCGAGCCAGCTGACCAGTCTGTCCAGTTTGAGCAGCTGCTTCTGAAGCTGATCCTCCAGGTCGAAGTCCTTCGGAATCCAGTCCGTGACTTCCGCCTGCCCGGCTTTCACTGCCAGATCCGTCGTGCCTTGGCCGCTGAGAATGACAACCGGCAGATCGGTGGAGATCTTCTTCAGCTCCTTCAGGAGTTCAATCCCGTTCATCTTTCCCCGGCCGAAATCGAAGTCGATGATGGCCATGGAGAAGCTCTTCGGGCTTCGCTTGAATTCCGCCAGGGCCTCCTCCGGATCCCTGTGGCAAGTGACGTCCGTCCCCCGGCTGTGGCAAAGCTCCGTGACCAGGTCGAGCACCTCTTGCTGGTCGTCGGCGGCCAGGACCCGGACCAGACCCCGTCGAGGCCCTGACGACTCTGCCTCCGCCTCCACCACATCTGTCGCAGAAGCCCCGGCCGGCCTGGCTGGCGCTCTCTTCTTCGCTCGCGATTTCGCTGCTCCAGCCTTCTTCTTCGGAGGTGGCCCGGACGTCGTGGCCCTCTTCCTGGTCGCCGTTCGCTTCTTCCTCGTCTCGGAGGTTGGCTTTTCGGTCATGCCAGCTCTTCCACGATCAGGTTCCCCGGATCTTCCAGGTGGGGGTCCGCCATGGACAGTCCGCCGCCTCGAGGGCCGGTCTCGGCGTCCAGGGGCAACTTGATGATGAATCGGGTCCCGCCACCCTTGTCGGACTCCACCTCAACGGACCCTTGAAGTGCGCTGACGGCTCGCTTGACGGAGCTCAAGCCCAGCCCGTTGCCGCTGGGCTTCGTCGTGTAGCCGGAGCGAAAGATCTTCTCTCGTACTCCCGCCGAGATGCCCGGGCCCGTGTCCTCCACCTGGATCTGCGCGATTCCCGATTCCCGGTGCCAGGCAGTGGTCAGCGTGATTCGGCCCTCCCTGTCCCCCAGAGCCTCCAGGCTGTTCTGGGCCAGGTTGAGCACCGCCTCCTCGAGCCGCGCGGCCT
>JAJFLN010000437.1 GCA_021772705.1 Candidatus Cloacimonadota bacterium
CATCCAGCCATGGACATCACACTTGACCCGGACCATGACCTCGGGCTTGACGAACTTCTGGGTCAACTCCATCCCGTTTCCGGGCTGGCCAACATTGAACGCGTTGCCGGGCTGGCCGAAGGAGTGGATGTTGTGCAGCACGCCGGTGTCGCTGTTCACGATTTTCAGGGGCTGATTCACCTGCAGGCCGATGACGTGGGGATCGTACTGGCAGCCTACCTGATTCAGAGTGACGGGCTCCGCCGGAGCATCGTAGGTCTTGCCGGCAGGAAGGCCGGACTTGACGTGAACGAAGATGTTTTTCAGAGTCCCGTTCTCGTTGACCACGACCCGCTCTTCCCGGACCTTCGTGTCGCCGTGATGGGCGTTACAAGTGGGCTCAGACTTCATGCGAATCCTGCGCATCTTGGGCTTCTTGCCTTCGAACTTGATGCTACCCGTGACGCCGCCCCCTGCCTCGACGACGGCGCTACCCAGTGTGCTCACTACCACGGCACTCGCGATTGCCAGAATACGCAGTTTCGTAGATGTCATCAGGTCTTGTCCTCCTGTTGCGCCGGTCCAGGCCAGACGGCCACCAGCGCTCGAAAGTATCAGTTGAACGCTCGAATGTGCGGCCCATCTTAGCCTCGCCTTCCGGGTGAGTCAAGATTGCCGCCGGTCGCCCCGGAGGCCCATGATCCCCGTTTGTCAGCCTTCCGCCGTCACGCTCTCCCACCGGTGAATTCCAGGTGTCGCCGCCGAGCCGTGCTTCCATGACACTCCGTTCCACTCTTGACGGCCTCAGATCCTTGTATCCAAGCGTCTTGTGGTGCTACAATCCCGACTCCCTCAGTACAGCCGCCTCCGGGAAATCCCCGGTCTCGATGAAGGAGAAGTATCTCGATGGAAACGCTGGTCGTTGGCTCCGTTGGTCTGGACACGATCACCACGCCTCAGGGCACCCGGGAAGACGTGATCGGTGGATCCGCCTCCCACTTCGCCATGAGCGCCTCCCGGTTCTCGCCGGTCAAGATGGTCGCCGTCGTCGGCAGTGACTTTCCCGAATCCGCGATGGATACCTTCCGGAAGAACCAGATCGACCTGACGGGTTTGCAGGTAAAGGAAGGCCGGACGTTTCGCTGGTCGGGCTACTACAATATCGACTTTCACAAGGCACACACCCGGGACACTCAGCTCAACGTGTTCAGCGAGTTCCAGCCAGTGATTCCACAGGCCTGCAAGGAGTCGGAGTACATCTTCCTGGGCAACATAGATCCGGTTCTCCAGATCGAGGTCCTGCAGCAGGTGAACAACCCGAAGCTCGTCGTGGGGGATACGATGAACTTCTGGATCGAGAGCAAGAGGCAGGATGTCTTGGAGCTGCTCAAGCGCGTCGATGTCATGCTGCTGAACGATCAGGAAGCACGAGACCTGGGGGAAAGTCACGATCTGGTCAAGGCCGGCCGCAAGGTGCTCGAGATGGGCCCCAAGTCTCTCGTGATCAAAAAGGGGGAGCACGGAGCGATGCTCTTCCTGGGTGATGAGATCTTCACCGCTCCTGCCTACCCCTACTCCACTGTCGTGGATCCCACTGGCGCCGGGGACAGCTTCGCTGGAGGCTTCCTGGGCCATCTGGCCCGGACGAACGATCCAACGCCCCGGAACTTCCGGCAGGCCGTCATTTACGGAAGCATCATGGGAAGTCTGAATATCGAGGACTTCAGTATCTACCGGATTGAAGGCATGTCGCCGGAGGAAGTCCAGCAGCGATACGAGCAGTTCAAGTCGATCACTCTCTTCGACTGAACCGGATCTCAGACGAAAGGGAACTCTTGCCGATGACTCTCGAGGGACCGTGGCGAACGACGGCGGACCCGAAGGAGGCGAGAGGTGGACCGAGCATTGCAACCCTGGAACTGGCTGAAGGATCGCGCCGTCACCTGGGCTCCCCGCATGGGAGTGTGGGTCGCTCGAAACGCCTACTTCTGGGGCCGTGTCGCCTGGGCCTACCTCGTCCGGCGGGGAGTGCTGCGCCAGCCGAATCCGATCCGCAGGGAAGTGGCCATGCCGGTTCCGCCCAGCCGGTCCGCCCCGGTTCGGGCTCCCGCGGTCGGCCACGCCTGACGCTCCCCGTCCCACCCTCTGCCGGCGTCTCTGGACCAGGCTCGTAATGGATGAGGCCCGGACCCGCCCGGACTCCCGGGGCATCCCAGCCACCCTTGGCTCCGATGTGAAGCCCTCGTCGCTTGCTGCTGGCGCCGCCCTGGCACTACTGGCATGCCTGCTGTTCCTTCCCAATCTGGGAACTCACGAACTGTGGGACCCCGACGAGCCCAGATACGCGCTGGTCAGCCGGGAGATGCTTCGGAACGGCGATGCCCTGGTCCCTCGCCAGAACGGTCGCATTTACACCCAGAAGCCGCCGATGCTGTTCTGGCTCCAGTCAGGTCTGGCCAGCATCGCCGGGGGCCACAGTCCCTGGGTCTCCCGGCTGCCGGCTGCCCTGGGAGCCATCGGCAGCGTGATTCTGACCTGGCGAATGGGAGTGAATCTGTTCTGCCCCCTGGCGGGTCTGGCTGCCGCAGTTGTGTTCGCCACGGCCCACCTGGTTCAGTGGAACGGCCACACCGGTACCATGGACAGTCTGCTCTCCTTCTGGATTGCTCTGGCCGCTTGGCTCTTTGCCCGGATTCTCAGAGAACCGGTGCCCCCTCCGACGACTCTCTGGCTGGCCTATGCCGCCCTGGGCTGCGCGGCCTTGACCAAGGGACCCGCCGCGGTGTTGATGCTCATCGCTGCCGTTGTGGCTGTTCGCTGGGCATGGCAAGGACGCACAGCGGCCCTGGCGGTCCGGCCCGGCACAGGTCTGGCCATCGTGACGGCAGTTTGCCTGTTCTGGCTGGTTCCCGCCGGCATCCGTGGGGGGGCTGAGTACGTCGAAGCCATCGCCTACAGGCAGACCGTGGTCCGCTTCCTCAATCCCTGGCACCACTATCACGGCCCGGCCTATTACCTGGGCATGCTGCCGCTCGACTTCCTGCCCTGGACCTTCTTCCTTCCCGCCGGATCCTGGGCCGCGTGGCGCCGCTGGAAGACAGAGAGAGATCCAGGCAGTCTGTTTCCCCTTCTCTGGGTGGGCCTGACGGTGTTCTTCTTCTCCCTCTCACCGGGCAAGAGGAACGTTTATCTGCTCCCCTGTTTTCCGGCCCTGGCTCTGCTGACGGGGCAGATCATCCATCAATGGTTCAAGGGGAAGGACGAGACCTGGCTCCTCCGTTGCTGCCTGGCGGTGAACTCCGTCTTTCTCCTCGCCGGGGGGGCTGTGGCAGTGGCCTGCTGGCGCAAGTACACACCGATCATCACCCTGGGAACTGGTTTCGCCTGCCTGGCAGCGGGCCTGTTCGTGCTGCAGGTACGAGCGCATCGGCTGAGGCGAGGAGGGGCGGCCCTGATCACGGCCCTAACGACGACGGCAGTGATCTGGGTCTACTTCTACACTCTGATAATGCCTGCCTGCGACTACTTCAGGTCCGCAAGACCATTTGCCCGGGCGGTGGCCGCCCAGGTCGAGCCGGCGGAAACCCTGGCCAGCTACATCCTCTTCAAGCCCTCCGTCGCCTACTATCTGGATCGGCGAATCCTCGAGATCGACCCCTCGCCGGCATCCCGAAAGCAGCTCGTCGATCTTGCCAGTCAGACGCCCGGGGGGCTCGCCTGCCTGATGCCAAAGAGCATGGCCGAGACAGAGCCCCGGGAGGCCGGATTGAAGGTGCTGGATCGGATCGACGGCCAGGGCGGGGCACGGTCCCTGGTCTTCCTCCGCCTCGGCGCCGTCACGGAGCCGGAGACAGGGAAGTAGGAGTGTGTCGGAGAATTCTATCAGTCCGGCGCGCTATTGGTCCC
>JAJFLN010000438.1 GCA_021772705.1 Candidatus Cloacimonadota bacterium
GAGTAGCTGCCTGAGAGTCGGACCCAGGCACCCCTGTGCTCAGCATCTCACCTCTCCACACGAAAACCCCTGTGTTCTCTGCGATCTCTGTGAGCTCCGTGATACCCAATGTTGGCTGCCCCCTACGGGACATGCACCCCCATGATGACTGACCGCTGTTCGCGGAGCCTCGTTGTTGCTAGAGTCACGTGACCGATGCTCATAGCTGATCGATACGAGACCCTGGAGCTTCTCGGCGCCGGGGGGATGGGAGAGGTCTTCCTTGCGGAGGATCGAGTCACTGGCGATCAGGTAGCCCTCAAGATCCTCAAGGAAGAGGTGAGCCAGGACATCGTGGTGCGCTTCGACCGGGAGTGCGAACTCCTGGCCAGCATGTCCCATCCCGCCGTGGTGCGTGTCCGGGACAGAGGGACCAGCGAAGATCGGGTCTTCTACGCCATGGACTACGTGCCCTGGCCGACCCTCTCTCAGCTCATGACCCGCAGGATGAAGGAGGGCAAGGCCTTCTCCGTCGACGAGGTGGTGACGATCCTACGGGCTGTCGCCGCCGCTCTGGATCATCTCCACTCCCTCGATGTGGTCCACCGGGACCTGAAGCCGTCGAACCTGATGGTCTCCGATGACCTGCAGGTCCGGCTCATCGATTTCGGCCTCGCCGGAATGCTCTTCGACCGTATGACCCGGACCGGGGCACTCCTGGGCAGCATGCTCTATCTGTCGCCGGAGCAGATCAGGGCTGACAAGAGCCTGGACAAGCGAAGCGACGTCTACCAGATGGGCCTCATCCTCTACGAGATGATGACGGGCAAGAAGGCCTACACCGATATCGTGGCCTACGTGGGCAGGATCAGGTCCGGTGCCCAGCCAGTGGAGTCGCCTCACGATCTGAACGCCCAGGTCCCCCGGGCGATCAGCGACGTCATCATGTGTGCCCTGTCTGTCAATCCCGACGACCGCCCGTCCACGGCCGGGGAGTTCCACGCCATGATGGCCTCCGCTGCCCTGGACCCTTCCGGTCCCGTGCCTGCAGCCCGCCCTTCACGGCGAGTCCGGAGCGCACAGCGGCAAGTCGAGGCAGAACCGCCTACCTCGAAGAGAAGCACGGGGAGCAAGAAGACTGCCCTCAGGAAGAAGCGATCCTCCCGGTCGGCTCAGCCCGTCCCGGTCTCGCCTCCCGCCGTCCAGCAAACCTCCCGTCGATCTCCCGCCGCCCTCGGAGTCGCCCTGGTCCTGGTCGCCTCCGTGTTCGCTCTGTTGCTCCGCCCGGCACCTCCTCCGCCCATCCTCGATGTGGAGGTGATCCAGGGCTTCTTCCGGACCGAGATGCGCTGGAGGACCGAAGAGATCGCTGCCTGCTCCGTTCAGCTTCTCCGGGAAGGCGAGCCTCCTCGGGAGATCTCCGCCTCCGGCGAAACGGCGCATCAGGTCACCTTCGTCGACCTGGAGCCATCGGCCTTGTATCGAGTCCAGGTCCTGGCTAGCGGCCGTCCGACAGGTCATCCTGTTCAGCTCGAGGCGCCTCCCGAACCGTCGATCGGGAAAGTTACCGCTTCCCATGTTCCCGAGGGATTGCTTCTTACCTTCTCGACTCCCGTCTTCGCCACGGCGGAGGCCAGCTGGGAAGTGGGAAATGAACGGGGACAGATCGGTGGAACCGGGGCTCCTGCCGACAGACATCGTCTTCTGTTGCCCGGCTTCCGCCCCAGAGAGAGCTTCAAGCTGACCCTCCGCTGCACTTCCCGCCTCGGAGAAGTATGGACTGCTCCGGCCCGGTTGGTGGAGGAGTTCTGATGGCGCGAGTCCTTCCGATCCTCCTGTTCTCGGCCGCCCTGGGCCTCGGGGCGCCCTCTGCAGCCTCCTCGGAGATCCTGCGTGTGGAGGCCCTGTCCGAGACCTATGGCCAGCGGTTCTGTCAGCTCTACTATCGAACGTCGTTGCCCTGCGCCACCCGGCTGGTCCTGATCGACGGAAGCCAGGAGTCCCTCATCACCGGCAAGGACGATCAGCCGGACCGGGACCATCGCCTCCTGTTGCCCCTGGCCTTGGACCGAAGGCTCTCCTACTCCATCGTTCTTCCTGACGGCAGCCGGGTGTCTCCCAGGAAGCTGCGAACAGCCGCCGCCAAGGCCCCCAAGATCCGGGTGAGGCAGGAGCCGGCCTCCGACGGAGGACTCGATCTTCTGGCCAGCATCGATGCCGATGCCACCTGGAGTCTGGCCATCCGCCGAGGAAGCCGGGAGGCCACCTTCGATGGCGGGGCGAGAAGGTCTCCCTCGGCTCGATTCCACATCCCTCGTCTCGGACCTGACGAGGTCGTGGACAGCGCCGTCATCACGGCCCGTACCGTCGACAGCATCGCCACTCGCGCCGTCGGTTCCCTGGTGGGTAACCGGCGCCTCGCCGAGAGCTTCATCGGCGCCATACAGACGATGGACGTGGACTCCCTCCACGGCCTCGCATCGAGCAGGGACTCCACCGAAGCCTTGCTCCGAAAGGCCTACCAGGAGAGGTTGGGCTTCGCCCTGTCAGTTGAACTCCTGGAGGCTGCCGCGAGCCGGGGGGCTTCCATCGTCGACGATGAGACTCTCGATGCCGAAACGATACGAATTCCTTTCAGTCACGGCATGGTGCGTCTGGGCAACCTGGACTGGCTTGCCCGGCTTCGGGGTTGGCAACCCGTGACGGGAGTGGAGAGCCATTCGTCGGAGCTCATGACGGCCTTCTGGCCCGAAAAGCCGCCGAAGGAATCAGTTCAGATCTACAAGCTGAAGCCTCCCGTGCTGGCTCCGCTGGCCCTCTGGCCTGGGACGCTGGGGGGAGGCGTTCAGGCCGCTTCGTTCGCTCGCCTCTCCGACGAGACCCGGGCAGAGGAGCTGGGGGAGATCATCGTCCAGAAGACTCATCCCTTCGTGTTGATGCTGGCGGCGTCGAACCGAATTCAGCTCGCGGCCTGGGACAGCTGGAAGATCGATCCGTCCTGGTTGGCAGATCCGAATGGTAGAGTCACTCTGTACCTGAGGGTCCTGAACCTGGAGCCCCAGTATGCTATGTATCTCAGGCTCAACGACGTCGTGATGCTCCCGTTTCGGAATCGGCCCGACACTTTCCGCGGTTCGGCGGATCTCCGTCTCACGCCGGAGAACTTCCTCGACTTTCTGGAGCGCCAGGCCAACTGGATCGCCTGCTCCACCACGGCCCGGTTCTTGACGGCGGGCACCAATAGCTGGGTGGCCACCACGGAGAACCTGGTGCCGAACAAGCGGTCCATCTCGCTGCTCTTCATCGATGAGCTCCGGGTCGGCTTCGAACCCTCCTCCGGGGCAGGGCGGAAGGCTTCGCGATGAATCACCCGGCCCGGCGAGATCTCCATTCCGGCAGCTTCCTGGCGGCGGCGGCCATCATCGTCGCCCTGATGCTCATCGGGGGACTCACTCTGATGACCTCCGCTGGCGGGGACTTCAGCCAGCACGCCATGACGCTCTACAGTTCCCGGGCCACCCTCTACGCCCGGGCCGCTCTCGCCGAGACCGGGCTGGTGCTCCGCCGAAAACTGGCCACGGCAAAGGGACGGGACGAGCTGGCCGGCGGCAGCTGGGAAACGGTGGTGGACCAGATCCGGACGGCGACGGCGAATGACCCGGAGGCCGCCGCGTCGGGAGAGGTCCACTCCCTGGAGATCACTGACATGCTCTCCCGGGCACCGGAGATGGTAGAGGAGGGGGGGGCCGTGCTGACGAGAGTGCAGCTCTCCTTGCGGGGCTTTCGCAGGCTGGCCACGAGTCATCCCGGCTCGGACCTGACGGAGGAGAACGAGTTCTATTACTCCCAGGTCCTGGACCCGAACGGCAAGCCGGCCGACCCTCCTCCGGAGGACTACAGCGGCTATGCTGTCATCACGGCAGTGGTGAACTTCAACGGACCCCGGGTCTGGCTCACCCGGGAGCTGAACTGCCAGCAGGTTATCAAGGTCTCCTCCTCCGCTCCCGTGGCCCGGGAGTTCGTTTTGTTCGCATGGGGCGACACGGGAAGCGCCCCGGAGACAGAGCAGATGGAGTTCGATCTCAACGAGGGGGGAAGCCTCCTCCTCTTCGGCGCCCGTTCGGGCCGGATCAACCTGCGAGGGCCTTACAGCGTCGAGACCCGGGGTTACTCGCCTCCCTTCTGCCACGATGATCCCACGATTCCCACCGCCGGTGGCCCGGTTCCGAATCCGGCCTATGCCCCGGGTTTCCTCCCTCCCGATGCCGTCACTCCCGACCTGAGGTCGAGTTATCCCTACGAGTGGGTTCACGGCTGGGCGACTTTGCCGGCTCCCCGCGCCGGAGTGCTGGACCTTTGCGGCCCCGCCATAGGCAGGGCGTTCATGGCTGCCAGGCCCCAGGTCCGGCCTCAGCGGTGGGCGATCCTGGGGGCGCCGTCCTGTCCGCCGCCAGTGACCAACTTCGGTGAGTTTCTTCAGGCCCTGGGTACCGGTCTGGGGGACCTGCTCGCCGGCGTCGGCGCTCTGGCCATCTGCCTCGGGGACATCGTGCTGTTCCCCATCGATCTCCTGAATAACTGCTGGACCCAGCAGGCCGATATAGGACAACAGATCCTGCCCAACCAGTGGTGGTTCACCGAGACCCTGCCGCTCCAGTACAGCAAGGCGATCGGACCGGCGGGGGAGGTCGATGCTCCGGACTACTTTTCCATCGTCGGCGCGACGGTTCCCGATTCCAACGGGAGGCGCCGGGTCTCGCCCTACCGGGGCGTGCTGGCGAAGGATCGGCCCAATGACACAACCCTCATGGAGACCCTCGGAGCCTTCGAGCAGTCCGCCGACAAGTCGGGACGGATGGCCCGGCCCGATGAGATCGGGGGTTCCAACAGCGAGAAGTACATGGTTCTCACGGAGGGCTTCGGATCGATCCTCTTCCACCGGGCCACCAAGTGCGAGGGGCTCTGTGACAACGTCTATTCCCTGGCCGTGGACAAGGACGGCGGACCGGACAACGCCTGTGGCAGCCAGTCATTCCCCCAGGACCGGGACCTGCTGGCCAAGTACACCATGCCTCTCGGCCTCTACTGGGCTCCCTTTGAAGAGCCGGACCGCTATGCGATCATCCAAGCGGACTTCTTCGCCATCATCACCGGAG
>JAJFLN010000439.1 GCA_021772705.1 Candidatus Cloacimonadota bacterium
CCGCTGATGAATGCCTCCCTGACGGGAAACCTGGTGGAGAAGATCCTGGAGGAGATCCTCACGGGAAACCCCGCGTTTCCCGCCGGCCGCCCCTGGCCCTGATTCGAAGGCCTCAAGCCAGGCCGGTGCAAACTCGAGTGATGCGGCCCGCCAGGACGATTCCGTCACCGTCACGCCTCACATTTAGCTTTCCACCCTCCTGGATCATGGTCACCTTGGACGAGATGAGGCCCCTCGCCGAGCCGGCGTAGAAGGCGGCGGCTGCTGCCGAGGCACAGGAGGGAGTCGGTCCCACTCCCCGCTCCCAGGTCCTGATTCGGCACTCTCGGGGCGAATGAATGGCAAACAGGGAAACGTTCACCCCATCGGGGAACTTCCTGCCCGGCCCTCGGAGGGCTTCGCAGGCCTGGCCAACCTCCTGGCGTTGCAGGTCGGAGGGACGGCACTGAACAATCACGTGAGGGTTCCCCAGCACGACCTGGCACGCCAACAGAGCCACCCGGTTCAACGCCGCCGGGAGCCCGATGGCAGTGACCTGCGGATCACTCCCGCCGTTCAGGTCCGATGGGCGAAACCGGAGCGCCAGGTTGGCGTTCCGCCCCCTTCGAACCCGAACGGGCCCGGGCGGGGGCAGGAGCAAGACCTCCCGCAGGTCCTCATCGGCGTCGAAGAGCAGGGCCGCGCCGCAGCGGATTCCGTTGCCGCTGAAGGACGCCGGACTGCCATCGGAGTTGAAGATCTTCACGGGTCTGCCGCCAGCCCCGGGTTGACCCAGAAGGATGACCCCGTCAGCACCGATTCCGTGCCGGGGATCGCAGAGCTGGCGAATCCGGAGAGGCGTCAGTCCCGGCGCCGGCGTACCGGCCAGAAAACCGTTGCCGTTGCCGTGGTACTTGGCGAAGGGCCAGGTAGCTGCCATGCCAGCAATCTACCCCTCTCCTCTCCAGTACTCAACCCCTGGGGATGACCTTCATCCGGCAGATGGTTCGATCTGGACGAGGAATGACCTCTCGCTGAATCCGCACGGGGCCGCTCTGGCCGTCGATGCGCATGTCGACCCGGGCGACTCCCGTGGAATCGGTCAGTTCGATCAGGGTGTTTCCCCGAACCCGGGAGGAGCCGTCAAGCAGCTCGGCCGCCACGGGGTTGGAGTCGTCCTGCTGGATGATGAACTCGACGCGCCTTCGCGAAACAGGACGGCCTGAGCTGTCCCGGACTTCCAGCAGAATTGGAACGGTCCGCTTGCCCCGGGCGGCTCCGGGCATGGACGGCGAGGCGGCCAGTTCGTCCTTCAGGGCCTTCACGTTCGGATCCTCCGGGTTGTCGACGGAGATGTCCACCGTGGCCTGATGGTCGGCATGGCTCTGGCGGATCTTGTCGACCAGGCTCTTCAGATCTTCCCTGGAGCGAGGCCGGCGCGGCTTGGCCTGAGCCTGAGCTTGCTGGAAACGGGGCTCGGGCCGGGCCACGTATCGCGTCTTGCCATTCGGAGGCGCCCCGTGACGACCGGTCTCCCAGGCCGGGGCTCCGAGAGCGGACTCCAGGCCGTGTCGATTGTGCATCACAGAGCCGGCGCTTCTGGGGGGAATGGCGGGCCGTGCATTGGAGATCCGAGCCTCCAAGCCGTGGCGATTGGCCCGATCTCGAACCTCTTGCTCCAGACGATGTATCGAGCGCGAGTACTCCGACAGCTCATCGATCATGGACGGATGGACCTTCCGGATCTGCAGCAACTTCTCCATCAGAGTGACGTTGCGCTCCTGAAACAGGGCCACGTCACGGACCAGGTCTTTCTCGATCGCCTGCTGACGGGGGCCACGCCGAGTGCCCTCCAGGGCGGAGAACTGCTCACCGATCCGGCTGTGGGTCTGCTCTACCAGCAGAAAGAGCCGGGCAACAAGGGACTTCACGTCCCGGTGATTGCCCGCCGGCCGGGCGGCGGCACTCCCGGGTGTCAGCAGGATGGTGGCAGTGAGAATCGCCGCGACAGATCTCCGGCAAGTGTTCAGGCTACAGAACCTCATGGCATTGATCTCCTCTTTGCATGCCCAGGGCCGGGTCCCGTCCAGGACCCCTCCTCGTCTCTCTATCGGTATGCCGGGGCGCTCGTTGAATAGGCGGGCCAAAATGGCTGATCCTGTTCCCGATTCTGGCCGGGGTCCCTGGGCCAGCCCTGCTATACTCACCGGTCATGGTCGCCCGACGAGTTCGCCTGATCCCACGCCTGGTCAACCGGAAGGACGCCGATCCGGGCCTGCTGGTCGAGCTGGACGGGGCGGGCCGCTTCTATCTGTTCGACTGCGGCAACATCGAGCGAATCAGCAAACACGATCTGCTCCGGACATCTCACCTCTTCGTCACCCACACTCACATCGATCACTGGATCGGCTTCGACAGGCTCCTGAGACTGAGCCTGGGAGAACCTCGGGAGATAAACGTCTTCGGTCCACCCGGGTTGCTGGACAACCTGGCAGGCAAGTTCGCCGGCTACCTCTGGAACCTGCAGGAGGCCGGTCCCGACTTCGTGGGCCACGAAATCGACGGTCAGGTGATCCGGTCTCGCCGATTTCCCGGAGCCCGGCAATTCCGGCCCGATCCCATCGAGGAATCAACCACGGGACCGGAAGGACTCCTCTGCCGGGACGGGACGGTCCGGGTCCGCCATGCGGCCCTGGAGCACGGCACGGTCACCTTCGGATACTGCGTCGACACGGACTCCTTTCCGGCCCTGGACGAGGCGGGCATGAAACAGCTCGGACTTCGGCCCGGCCCGTGGATCGCGCGATTGAAGGACCTGGCCGAGGCCGGCGCCGGACCGGAGGACCGGGTCCAGGCTGGCGATCGGGACTGGCCGGCCACAGAACTGATCGAGAAGGTCATCCGGTACAAGACCGGCGACCGGATCGCCTATGTAACGGACACCTTGTTCAACGACCGAACCCGGGCGACCGTCGCCACCCTGGCACACCGGGCGGGCACCCTGTTCTGCGAGGCCAACTTCCGGGAAGAGCACGCCGACCGGGCCCGCCTCACCTGCCACCTGACGGCCCGGCAAGCCGCGGAGCTGGCCCGCGCCGCCGAGGTGGAGAGGCTGGTCCTGTTCCACATCTCGCGCAAGTACATGGGCGACCTGGCCCCCAGCCTCGACGAGGCTAGA
>JAJFLN010000440.1 GCA_021772705.1 Candidatus Cloacimonadota bacterium
CGACGATCGACGAGATGCAGATTGTCGACGATGGTCCGGGCCGGTGAGCTGGAGGGCATGTCCTCTCCGATTCAGCTCGGTCCCGGTGAGTCCCTGATAACCGTGGCGGGCACAAATGACATTCACGGCGGCTTCGAGGCCAGTCCATCGGGAGAGCTGACGTGGGGCGGGTTCGACTGGTTCGCCGGATACATCTCGGCCATGAGAGAGGTGCTGGAGGAGAGGCACGGAGCTGGACCCGAAACGATTCGCCAGGGGCCGATACAAGAACAGGTGAGGTTCGTTTCCACCAAGAACTCTTGTGTTCTCTGAGGCCGCCGTGGCCTCCGTGACAATCAAAGTTGGCTGTCCCGCTGCCCGACATGCTCCCAGGTCATGACGCGTATCTGGAATCTGGCTGGTCAGTTCGGTTAAGGTGCTGGCCAGGCGCTTGGCATCATGAAACTGCACAACAAGATATTTCTGGGCATCGGTCTCGGCATCTTCTGGGGAATCATCGCCAAGACCTTCTTCGGCGGCGAGATCTACATCGGGTTCCTGGGGTCGATCTTCGTTCAGACCCTGAAGATGCTGATTGCCCCGCTGATCTTCGCCTCCATCGTGATGGGAGTGGCAGGCCTGGGTGACACGGGCCATCTGGGGAAGATGGGTTACAGGACCATCTTCTATTACCTGACGACCACGTTGCTGGCCGTGTTCACGGGCCTTCTGCTGGTGAACATGATCCGCCCAGGCGAGGGAGCCGACGTGGAGGCCCTGCGGGTGAAGCTGGAGACAGCCCGAGGGGTCCCCCAGAAGCTGTTCGAGGCCGGGGGCGATCGTCTCAGTGACGGGGAAACCGCCCAGGCCTTCCTGATCTTCCAGAGCTACACCGACCGATATCCCGAGGCGGACAAGGTCGAGCTTGCCCGGTCCCGGATGACTGAGCTGTCGACCAAGTATCCAGAGTTGGCCCGGAGTCACGAGCTTGCAAGGGGCAAGCTGCAGGTGGATCACCTGATCAAGAAACTGACAGGCCTGACCACGCCTCCCGCCACGATCGGGGACTTCATGCGTGCCCAGATCGACAAGTCCCTCAAGAACCCATTCGAGGCTCTGGCCCGTTCGGAGGTGCTGGCGATCATCATCTTTGCGCTCCTGCTGGGAATGGCCCTGACGACCCTGGGAGACGAGGGCAAGCCGCTGGTGTCGTTCTTCAATGCCCTCAACCACGCCATGATGCGGATCACCGAGTGGGTCATGCACCTGGCGCCCTTTGGAGTTGTGGCCCTCATGGCCGAGGCTGTGTCCACCCTGGGTCTCGAGGTTCTGAAATTGCTCGCCTGGTACATGGTGACGGTCATCATCGGGCTGGCGATCCACGGGCTGTTCCTCTTGCCCCTGATCCTGCGTCTCGTTGGCAAGATGAGCCTGGGCGAGTTCCTGACAGGTATGCGGCCCGCTCTGGCGATCGCCTTCAGCACATCCAGCTCCTCCGCCACCCTGCCGGTGACCATGGAGTGCACCACCGACAACTTGAAAGTGTCGGAAAAGGTGAGTGGTTTCGTACTGCCCCTGGGGGCCACGGTCAACATGGATGGAACGGCTCTGTACGAGGCCGTGGCCGCCATCTTCATCGCCCAGACCTTCGGCGTTGAGTTGAGCGCCTTGCAGCAGCTCCTGGTGGTCCTGACGGCGACCCTGGCTGCCATAGGCGCCGCCGGCATTCCCAGCGCCGGCACGGTGACCATGGCCATGGTCCTGACGGCGGTCAATCTCCCTCTGGAAGGTATCGGTATGATCCTCGCCGTCGATCGTCCGCTGGACATGCTCCGGACGACGGTCAACGTCATCGGCGACGGCATGGGCTGCGTCATCATCGACAGGCTCGAGCAGGACGACGCCGCGAAGGCGGAACAGACAGCCGTCTGAGAAGCTCACTTGTTCTTCCGGTCGGCATCGGCTTGTCCGCCCTTGGGCTCATGTCAGGGGGGGGCAGCCCCCCACTCGCTCCCTCCTTGTACTGATTCATCTTGCCCGGTAGGCTGAACTCGTGTCGAAAGAGAAGGATGAGCCGAGGGTGGTTCCAACACGTTTCGGGCGCCCGTTCCGGCTCCGGCTCTACTTCTGGGCTATCTTCGTCTGCGCTGGCGCTGGCTCGTTGATCGGGTTCGCCGGCAGGCATCACTGGGTGGCCGAGCTGTTCTGTCACTTCCGGGTTCAGTATCTGGTGCTGCTTCTGGGGTACGGCCTGATTCTTGGATTGCGCCGCTCCTGGGGGGCAGCCATCGTGGCGATTGCTCTGGCGACCTTGAACGGCGTTCTGGTGGCGCCGATCTACATGCGGGCACCCGTCGTTCCCTACGAGGGACCGACGACGCGGGCGCTCTTGATCAACGTGAACCGGTGGAACCTGAAGCACGCCGAGACGATCGGCTACATCCGCAGGATCCGGCCTGGCTTCGCCGTGATCCAGGAAGTGAGCCTCGAGTGGGCCCGGTCTCTCGAGGGCTTGCGAGACCTCTATCCCGTGCTGAGCATGGAGACCCAGGAGAACGGCTTCGGGATTGCCTTCCTCTGCCGGGAGGAAGTGGATGACGTGGAGCTCAGGACTGTCGGATCCTCTCGCTTCGTGTCCGTCGTGGCCCGGCTCAGGCTTCAGGGCAGACCGCTCACGGTGATCGGCACCCATCTGCCCCCGCCGATCGGTCCCTGGCGGGCGCATCACAGACAGCTGCAGCTTCAGGAGCTGGGTAAGTTCATCAGTCGAGTTCCGGGGCCCCTCATGCTGCTCGGGGACATGAACATGACTTCATGGTCGCCTCACTTCGCTGACCTGATCAGCAGGACGCGGCTGGTCGACAGTCGCCAGGGGAGGGGATTGATGTCGAGCTGGCCCACCCAGATGCCCCTGCTCTGGATTCCCATCGATCACTGCCTGGCGACACCGGATGTGGCCTTTCTGGATCGCCAGTCCGGTCCCGGAGTCGGGTCGGATCACTTTCCCGTGGTCGTCGATTTCGCCCTGTCCGGGCCCGTTGCCCGCCAGGTCCTGCCGGGCCCCGCAGTCCCCTGAATCGCTTCGACCGAGCCCAGAACCTGGTGGCGCGCTGCGATCCGGGGCTGATGCTACTGGAGACCGAAGAACCGGGTCGCCCCTGGGTGGAGCTCGATGGAGATTCCCAGCCGGGCTGTCTTCCGGGTGATGTAGTTGGCCTGGCTGCTCTGGCGGGCCAGGGCCTCGTGGCTGTCGAAGAGGCGCTGCAGCATCTCCCCCACCTGCTCATCCGCCGTGTTCCGGTGGGTCACCAGCATGGCCGTGACGCCCAGGGTGTGCACGTCCTGCTCGAGTCCCGTGTAGCTCGCCTTCTCGATGGTGAGAGGGACGTAGAACGGGAACTGCTCCTGAAGTTTCGTCACCGCCGCCGGGTCGAGGGACAGAAATCGAATGGGCAGCTCTCCCGCCAGCTTCTCCAAGGCCGATGCCGGGTAGGCCATGGTGAAGAAGAATGCGTCCAGTGTCCTGGCCTGAAGGGCTGCGATGGCATTGGGCAGACTCCGGTCGCCCGGTTCAGTGAGATCTCCGATTCTCAGGCCGTGGGCTTCCAGAACCTGCAGCGCATTGATCCGGCCTCCGGAGCCTCTGGGGCCCAGATCGACCCGCTTGTTTCGCAGGTCAGCCACACCGGTCAGGGTGGAATCGGCACGGGCCACGACCTGGATCGCCTCCGGGTACAGGGAGCAGACGGCTCGCAAGCCGGCCAGGGGCTCCCCTGTCGAGAAGAGGCGGGTGCCCTTCACGGCCATGTGGGCGATGTCATTCTGAGCGAGGCCGAAGCTGACCAGCTGTCCTCCCACGAGGAGGCAGTTCTCGATGCTGCCCCCGCTCGCGTAGTTCTGGAACGGGCGCTGCCGGGAAGTGTAGGCCGCCTCCAGGCCCTCGCCGATGGCGTGGTACTCGCCCCCCTGGACGCCAGAGCTGAATGTGACCTTGCCGTCAAGCCGGTCGAGCCTCAGGTTGATTCGCTTGAGGGAGACCCTCAGTTCCTGGTCAATGGCCTCCAGGTGCTGGGACTTTCGCTGCTTCTTGAGGCGGCGGCGGCGAAGGTTCATCTCGTCCAGATACCTGTCCAGGTCGGTCTGATCTCCGAGCCATCCCGTGTCGTTGTCCACGTTGCGGGTCTTGCTGCGGGCCACAGTCGAGCCGGCCGGTGTGTAGAGAGCCGGCAACCACTTGTCGCCTTCCAGCAGGTAGGCGCTGGTCCCGTTGATTTCCAGCTCGTCGCCCTTCTTGTTGCCCTCGAGACGGACCCCCTTGACGCCGAGAGTCGTGGCTCCCAGGACGTTGGCCAGGGCCGTGGCGTTGAGCTGATTCCAGTCCGAGAGACTGTAGCCCCTCAGGAACTGGAGCCGGGCCTTGAAGTAGACCAGCAGCCTGGGCCGGTCGTCACCCTTCTCCTGGAAGGGGTAGGTGCCCTGCCGGACCAGGACCTTGACCGTGAAGAGTCCCTTTCGGAAACGGTCGTCGAGCTTCTGCTGGATCTCCTTCTGCAAGGCCGCAGCGTCGGGACCCTTACGGCAGCCTGACGCCGGGACAAGGAGGAGAAAGAGCAGGAGCCAGATGAGTCTCTTGAGCACGGTCTTCCTCCCTCTAGATGGTGAACACCGGCAGGGCCAGATAGCCGGATATGACGAGGGCATTGGCAATGTCGATGAAGAAAGCACCCACCATGGGAACCACCAGGAACGCCTCCGGGGAGGGCCCGTATCGGGACGTGAGGGCTTCCATGTTGGCCACCGCCGTGGGGGTCGCCCCCAGTCCGAATCCGCAGTGCCCACCGGCGATGATCGCCGCGTTGTAGTCCCGTCCCATGACCCGGAAGGTCACGAAATAGCAGAACAGGGCCAGCGAGGCGGTCTGGGCAAGGAGGATTAGCAGCATGGGTCCCGCCAGGTTCAGGAGTTCCCAGAGCCGGAGAGACATCAGGGCCATGGCGAGGAACAGGGAGAGACCGATGGTGCCGCAGAGGTCGACGCACTCCTTGTTCAGGGTGTAGACACGGGTGAACTCGCAGATATTGGCGATGGCGATGCCGATGAGGAGCGCACAGATGAAGGACGGGGCCGGGATGTTGGCGCCTTGCAGCCATCGATACATGAGGTCGCCGATGATGATGCAGAGGCCGATGACGAACATGGTCTCCATCACCTTCAGGGGACTCACGTTGTCCTCGTCCCGAGGGTCGTAGGTGACCTCCAGGGTCCGGACCGATTCCGGCACGTCGGATTGCAGACCGTTCCGGGAGATCAGGCGCTGGGCCACGGGGCCGCCGATCAGACCGCCCAGGACCAGGCCGAATGTGGCGCAGGCCATGGCCAGCTCCATGGCTCCTTGCAGGTTCTGGGTGCTGGAGAAGGTCTCGGCCCAGGTGGCTCCCGTGCCGTGACCTCCCGCGAGGGTCACCGACCCTCCCAGAAGTCCCACCAGGGGGTGAAGATCCGTCAGGATTGCCAGGGAGACTCCCACGGCGTTCTGGAGGACCAGATAGGCTGCCGCCAGGCCGAGGAAGAGGATCACCCTGGGCCCGCCCTTCATCAGCAGCTTGAAGCTGGCCCCCAGGCCAACGGTGGAGAAGAACGTCAGCATCAGCGGGTTCTTCAGGGACATGTCGAAGGCGAACTGGACGTCGAAATAGCTGTAAAGGAGACTGGTGAAGACGGCGAATACGATGCCGCCCACCACGGGCTCCGGGATGTTGTTCCTACGCAGGAATCCGATTCGTCCGTTGAAGAAGTACCCGACGAAGAGCACCAGCAGCGCCAGTCCTCCGGTCTGAACAAGATCGAGATGAATCTTCATCACACCTCCGAGGGCGTAAGGGCAATGCCGGTGAGATAAGACGAATTTTGTTGTAGTGGGGCTCAGCCCCACACCCCGTT
>JAJFLN010000045.1 GCA_021772705.1 Candidatus Cloacimonadota bacterium
GAGCGGGAGCAGGAGGCGCCTTGGGCGCGGGCCTGGCTGCGGCTGCCGGCATCGCCAATCCCCTCCTGGGCGGCACTTTGATCGCCACCGGCGCCCTGGGAGGCGGCTACTTCGGTGGCCGGCTCGGTAGCGGCCTGGGCAATGAACTGGATAACAAGTGGGAGCCCCGGAAGGTCTGGGCCGTCGTGGGCGCCGTGACCGGTGGCCTTCTCGGCTACGCCGGTTTCCCCGGCGGGAGCATGATGGGCAAGGTCATCGGCGGCGCCGTGGGCGCATTCGTCGGTGGCTGGCTCGGGGATCATTTCGCTGACAAGCTGGACGGCGACTACAATCCCCGCACTGTCGGTGCCCTGGTGGGCGGCGTGCAGGGCGCGTTGCTGGCCGGTCCCTTCGGGGCCGCCGTGGGCGCTCCTCTCGGCTACATCGGTGGCGATGTCTTCGATCGTCACGTGTTCGTCGACCCGGACAGCAAACTGGAAGACTGGTACCGCAGGAACCCCGATGGAAGAGACGGTCGAGGAAGCCGGGGTTCCGGCGCCGGCGGCTATGGCGCCATCGATTTCAATCCCCAGATGCCTGACGACCTGGACCCCGATGTCTATGACCGGTATGGGTACGATCGGGAAGGGTTCGATTGGACCGGCTACAACCGGGACGGCTTCGATCGGGAAGGCTACGATCGGGCTGGCTACGATCACCGCGGCGTGGACCGCCAGGGCTACGATCGTCGTGGATACGAGCGATCTCAGCCCGGTACGGACAGCACGAGCGGCACGGCGGCAACCACGGGACCCAACCGGTACGATCCGGACCTCTACCGGGACTACTGGGCTGCCTGGAGCCGGGCTGGCGGACGTTATCCCGAGCTCGACGATCGGCACTGGCAGTACTTCCCCCGGGAGCAGCGGGTCGAATACCGGGAGAGCTACATGAATCGCTATAACCGGCAGGTCACCCTGGACGTGGAAGCAGATTTCCCCCCGGGCACGACGCTGGCCGAGAAGCGACGGGCCTACCGGGATGCCATCGAGCGATTCCGGACCACCATGAGCGATCCCAAGACGCCCCAGGACATCCGTGAGGCAGCGTTCCAGAAGATTGCTCAGCTGGAGCGAGACCTGAACCGTGACCTGGGAGGCTTCTGAGGCCCGGTAACGACGGGGATCATGGGGTCTGGCACGAGAATTGTCGTAACACTGAAACCTTCAGGAGGTGCTCCCCGTATTAGTACCTGAGAGACCGGAGACAAATCAGGTTCATGACAGGCGTTCATGGATCGTCGGCAGAGAAAACCGACAAGTCCCGGCAGACAGATACGAGGAGTTGTGAGGAGGCGGTCGTGATGAGAAACATGAGAATGAGCCCCTGGAGAGCACCGATAGTGCTCTTGTTGCTGGTGAGTTTCCTGGGAAGCCTGGTGCCGACTGCGGTCGTTGCCCAGCCCCGATACAACCGGTATGACCCGGGCAACAGCATTGACAGGCTGATCCCCGGCGCTGATTACCCCCAGAAGCGCACCCCGTATGATGGGGCTGGAAACGCCCGTCTGGGACGGACCCTCGGCGGAGCCGCGGGTATCGCCGCTGGCAGCTTCGGCGGAGCGGCCCTGGCCGCGGCCGTCATCAAGGGCGCCGGCCTGGCCACGATGGGACCTGTGGTCCCGATCCTGGTTGGCTCGGCCATCACCGCAGGCGGTGCCTTCCTGGGCGCCAAGCTGCACAGCAGCCTGGGACAGTCCGGTGACCGGGCTCTCGGGCCGGGCACGACCTGGACCTTGGTGGGCGCCATCGCCGGCTCGATGCTCGGCTACGCCTTCATCCCCGCACTGGGACCCTTCGCCGGCACGGCGGGGCGGATCATCGCGGCAGGTGTGGCGGGTCTTGCCGGTGGAATCCTGGCGAAGCTGTTTGCGCCTCAACTCGACAAGATCGCCACGCCGCGTAACATCTACGCTGGCACGGGCGCTGTCATCGGCGCCGTCGGGTTCGGTCCCGTGGGAGCCATCGCCGGAGCTGCGGGTGGCTACGCACTGGGCGCCATCTTCGGAGACAACTTCTTCGCCGACAAGCGGTCCTCACCGAGTGGCTACATGCGAAACGTCCAGGATGAGTACTACAACGTGACGGACAAGTTCCGGGACTTCAAGTACACCATCAGTGACTGGTTCGGTAACAAGACGGATCGGTTCGGCGACCGGATGCGAGACAACTGGGACTACTACGACCGCCCCAGCGCCTACTACGACGATTACTACCAGGACCGGAGCCAGATGTATGACTACATCGGCCGGGACCAGCAGGCTTACCTGGGCAACGACTACTACCAGGATCACTACCAGGACAGCTGGGACCGAGGCCGAGGAGACCAGTTCTCCTTCGATTACAGCCAGAACGGCAGCAGCATGTTCGACCTGGGAGTTAGTTACAGCCAGGACAGGGGCGGCAGCCTGATGGAGATCAAGGCGCGCCGCGACCGGGACTACCAGGAGTTCCAGTCGGTCCAGCGCCGCGGAGATTCTGGCCGGATGCGCCAGGCCCTGGAGCGGTACAACCGGTCCGAGAGCGAGTATCGAGAGTACCAGCGCCAGTATGGACGATAGCCCATAAGCAGTTTGGGCCGGGGCTGCCAGGCATGACACTCACGACCGCCGTCATGTTTGGCCGCCCCGGCTCTCTTGAAGTGAAAATTAGCATAGATAAAGGCATTTGACGGATTGACACTCACCGTGAACGTTCTCATAATTACCTCGCTTCACAACATGTGCGGCCTTATGTCGGCGCACATGACGTTAGGACCCGTCTTCCGAACACAATCAGAAGATATCGGGAGGAACGAATAGGTGAGAGGAGACAGGCCATGAGGAACAGGAAACTGAACAGGAGCATATCGCTCTTCGTGCTCGTGGCGTTCTGCGCCAGTCTGGGTGCCCCCATCGTGGAGGCCCAGCAGCCGCCGAGCAGCCAGCCAACAGGAGGAACGGTTAGCAGCATGGCCAATTCGGCCGTCGCCAACACCAAGTCCTCCCTCAGCAATCTCTGGAAGGTCTGGCAGACTCGGCCCGTCCCTCCTGGAGTCCCTGCTAACTACAAGCCCACTCTGGTGGAAGCATTCAAGTTCTTCCGCGGAAGCGGCGCTACACCTCAGCAGGCCGAGCTGCTGGCCAACAACGCCCAGTCCTCGGGTCAGCTGGCCTCGACGGCCATGAAGCCGATCACTGCAGTCAAGGGCTTCATCTCGAAGCTGTTCGGCGGCGGCACCAAGGCTCCTGTCGAGTCCGTTGCTTCTTCCGAGGCAGCTGCCGCGGCAGCCAAGAAGCCTGGTTTCTTCAGCAGGCTCTTCGGCAAGGGCGGCTCTAACCAGCAGGCCGCCGCTTCGAGCGGAAAGGAAGCAGCCGCTGCTCCCAAGACAGGCTCCAGTGGTGGATTCGTAGGCAAGATCAAGGGCGGAATCGACAGACTCGTCAACGGCGGCAAGGCTGCTGGCGACAAGGCTGTTCTGACCGTCAAGCGAGGCGCCGACACGGTCGCCACGGGAGCCACCACTGGGTTCCTCAGCGCCAAGAACGTCCTCGATTTCAACCGGTACTACGAGCTTCCTCTGACCGACAGTTCGGCCATCCGCTTCCGCGGCAAGTGGCAGTCCACGGTCAAGTTCACCGATGGCAAGTGGACTGTTGGTGAGGTCAATGCCACCAGCAAGTGGCCGGCAGGCGCCATCAAGTCCGGCGAGGCCGTCGCGCGAATCGAGGATGTTCTGGTCGGTTCCAAGCAGGGCAAGGTGACGCAGCACGGACTCTCTCGAGCTGTCGACAAGATTCAGAACTCGGCTTCGAGTCTGAGAGACAAGATCTTCGGTTCCAAGAGCAAGACGCTCTCGAAGGATGCGGCTCAGAACCTCGGCAAGCTCGAGGTCCAGGGTCACCTGCTGGAGCAGTCCTGGGCCATCGTCGACGCGCAGAAGGCCATCAAGGCTCGAATCTCCACTCTCGAGGCCAAGGCCTCCAGCCTGCAGAAGCCGGTCCCGGCCGAGCAGATTGCCGCTCTCAAGAAGGGTTACCAGACCCTGGAGGGGCAGAAGCAGGAGATCACTCGCCGCCTGGACAGCGTCAGCAAGTCCAAGGGCTCGCAGGTGATGCAGAACGCCGCTACCTGGGCGCTCTACTCCGTGGGAATCACGGCCAGTATCAACGTCATCAGCCAGATGATCAACGGTGAGGAATTCAGCATCAAGAGGGCCTTCAGCTTCGTCACCGAGCCCTCCTTCTGGGGCGGCACGGCCGGCGGCTTCGTCGGCTCCATGCTCTTCCAGACTCTGGCAAGCTCGTTCATGCCTCCCGGCGCTGGAATCTTCTTCAAGGTGATTCCCGGCTTCCTCGGCGCTGCCCTCGGATTCGAGGTCGGCGGAGGACTGTTCGGCGGCGGTTCGGGTAACCTGTTGATGACCATCGGCCAGACCGTGGCTTCCGCAGGTGGTTACGCCCTGGCCTACACGCTGCTCGGTGGAGCCGCGGCTCCTGGATTCGCTCTCATCGGCGCTTCCATCGCCGCCGGTGCTGTTGCCAGCTTCGTCCTGGGTAAGATCTTCGGTGGAAGTTCCGGCGTGGAGGCTATCGCTGCCACACAGGACGACATGTCCATCGGTGGCGCCGTCGCCCACACCCTCCCGGCACCGCCGGAAGGTTTCGGAATCGACGACACTGGTGCTGGCGCCAATACTCTGTCCAACCCTAACGGGACCGGCAGCGAGCCCAGTGGACCCGCTGGCTTCACCTCTCCTTCCGTCAACGCAGCCGCAGCGTCGCAGGAGATGAAGATGGCCTACAACGAGTACATCAACCATCTGAAGGAACGGAAG
>JAJFLN010000441.1 GCA_021772705.1 Candidatus Cloacimonadota bacterium
GGCCGATCACATTTCCGACCTTGTCCACCATGACCTCATCGAATCCGACCTTCTTCATCTCCTCGGAGATGACGCCGACCAGGGCTTCCTCCTCGCAGGAGAAGCTCGGGGTCCTGACGATCTTCCGGCAGAAGCGGGTAATGGCTGTCTCGTACTTCTTTGCTCTCTTTTGCATTGCGGACTTGTCGAGCATCTACAGGGTTTCCTTTCTCATCATGGTTACCGCCAGCGAAACAGGTCTCGAATGAGCGAAGGGACGGAGACCCAGTCCGGCGCCATGGCCAGCTCGGGAGTCCAGTCCCCTCGGATCGGGCGGGGTTATCTCAGTTACGAATTGCTGCAATCTCGCGATCCATCTCGGGGATCTGCCGGTACTCGGCATCCCAGAAATCCTGCTTCTTCATGGCCTGAAGCAAGTCTTTTCCGTAGCCGAACTGGCTCCAGACCTCTTCCTTCTGGCGGAACAGGCGGTTCTTCTGCCTCGTGGGCCTGACATCGAGGATCTCTTCCGTATCGGCGCCGAGGAAGACCTGGCGGGCCCATCGCTCCAGGAGGCGGTCGTCGACGGCGTGCTCGTCGATCGTTCCGGTTCGCTGGTTCAGATCCTCGATCACTGAATGATATCGATCGATACCGTCGGTAGCGATGGTGACCACGTTGTCCTTGGGACCCAGATCGAGATGACGGGCCATCTTGATGGCACCCAGGACATTGCAGATACCGCTGATTCCGAAGAGACCGGACATGGCCCGGGCCGCCGAAGCAGGGACACCTAGCTTCTTCTTGAGGACTGCGACGCCATCAGTGACGACCTTCATGCCCATCACGCAGTCATCGTCGTGGACCAGGACCACGTAGTCCGTGGTCAGAAGGTTGTGAATCAGGGTGACCATCTTGTCCCCGATTCCCTCGATCCGGTGCTGTCCCCGGGCGTTCTCATAGAGGGTGGCGCACTGCCTGGGCTCGACGGCGGCCACGGCGCACCCGGGATAGACCGACTTGATCTCGTCCCCTGCCGCCAAGGTGCCAGCGCTGCCAGGGGCGCTGGCGAATGCGGCCACCTTGCCGTTGCCAACGCCCTTCACGGCCTCCAGCGCACTCTGCCCGGTCACGTACCGGTGAAACCTGTAGTTCGGGAGCAGCTCGAACTGCGCCAGAGGATAGTTCTTCGGGTTCTTCTTCAGCTCGTGGGTTCGCTCCAGGGTGAGGATCACGTCGCTCTCCGTGCCGGGAGTGAGGTCGAGCTTGCCTCCGTACTTGCGGATTCTCTCGTACCTCTCCTTGCTCATGGAGTCGGGCATGATGACCACGCACCGGTACCCCTTGAGCTTGGACACATAGGCTGTGCCGATTCCGAAGTTGCCCGTCGAGGGACCCAGAACCGTCTTTTCGCCAGGCCGGATCTCGCCGTTCACTTCACCCTCCACCAGGGTCGAGTAGGCTGGGCCCACCTTGTGGGAGCCGCTGGGGAAATCCCGGCCGATCATGACCACCACGTTGGCCTTCACACCGGTCAGCTCCGAGGGCAGGACGATCTTCCTGACCTGGCCTCGGCGATTCCGCCAGTGGATGTTGTAGAGGTTCAACGGATCGAGTTCATCCGCCCGGGCTGCATCGGCGCGGCGGCGCAACTGGGCCTGCACCTTCCTGGGATGGAGCATCTCCTCGTAGGTCGGCCCTGGAACGATTGGCTTTCTCTTTCCAGCGCCCTTGCTTCGTGAAGCCAAGTCTCGACTCTCCTTTAAATAACGCTCATCGATCTCCGATTACCAGGCGAGAGTAGCAAGGTGGCAATGGCAAGTCAAACGGAGTAGAGGGTGATGGCGAAACCCGGAAGCCAGCTTCACTACCACCGGCAGAGCGATAGCCTGTAGCCTGATTTCATGGCCCGGCAGGAGCGAGCCCGGACTCCAGAACCCACCCCCATGTTTCGACTCGTTGATCGCTACATACTGAAGCAGCTCGGCGCCCCGTTCGTGCTTGGAATGTTCGGCGCCCTGATCATCCTTTCGTTCGGTCAGTTCCTGAGGGCGGTGAAGTACCTGACCGAGGGCAGGGTCGAGACTCTGACGATCATGAAGTGGTTCATCTTCCGCGTGCCGGAGGACATGCAGTACATCTTCCCCGCAGCCTCCTTGATGGCCACCCTCTTCGTCTTCGGCCGGCTCTCGAAGGAGAACGAACTGGCGGCCCTCCTGGCCTCCGGTATCTCCCTGGGGCGCTTGATGCGGCCCGTCCTGCTCTTCGGAGTAACCGTCTCTCTCGGAGTCTTCCTGTTCAATGACCATCTGGTGCCCAAGGCCATGGCCATCAGTCAGCGAATCTGGAAGGAACGGCTCCGGGCCTCAGGGCCGCCCAACGCCATCTTCAAGGAGAACATTTTGGTGCGTTCGGCCCAGGAGCAGCTGATCTATGTGAACCGCTTCTACCTGAAGGACGATTCGTTCCGGAACATGCTGGTCCGTGACTACAGGTCAAGCCGGCCCGTGCGGATACTGGCAGCCGACTCGGGCCGCTGGATGGGCCAGGGAAGATGGCTGCTCGAGAAAGGAGTGGAGACCCGATTCAGTCCCTCCGGCAAGGCGGAGGTTCGCCAGTTTGCCTCCCAGGAGTTCGAGCTGCCCGCCCGGCCCACGGACTTTAAGCTGGAGAAACTCAAGGCGGATGAGATGACCCTGGCGCAGATCGTCGACAAGATTCGCTACCTCGAGGAGCGGGGTCTGGCAGACACGAAGAAGTTGCGGGTCGAGATGTATCTCAAGACCGCCTTCCCGCCAGCGGCGCTCATCTTCGCTTTCATCGGCGCCGCCATCGGTATCTCTCCCAGCCGCAGCGGCGGTTTCATCGGCTTCGGCGTCAGCCTGATCATGACATTCCTCTACTACGTCGCGATGAGCCTCTCCACATCCCTCGGCAAGACCGGCGTCCTGACTCCCATGGTGAGCGCCTGGCTCCACAACGGGCTCTTTCTTGCCATCTGCATCTACCTGTTCTTCAAGGCCAGTACCCGCTAGGGTCCCGCCCCGGCGGGCAGCAGCTCGAAGTTCAAGACCCGTAGCGCCATGCTCGGCCATTGGCGGCTTTGGCTGCCGGGTGCATGTCACCCAAGGGGTGGCTTCTGCTGCGATGACTCGGGGGTTACACAGAGCCCCCAGAGCTCGCAGAGGTCACGGAGGTCCTTTTGGAAGAAATCGTACTTGATGCGTCAAACCGGAGATCAGGGGACACACGACTGGACCCGAACTCCGAGAGGTCACCCGAACCAGCTGGTTCGCCTGGAGAGTTCGGGTCCAGTCGTGTGTCCCCTGATCTCCCACACGAAAATCTGTGTTCTCTGCGATCCCTATGAGCGACCTAATCCCCAATGTTGGCTGCCCCCTACGGGACATGCACCCTTTGGCTGCCTAATATCTGGTAGCGCCCCGGATTGGATGCTATCATCGTCCATCGACGCGGCCCCTCCGGGCCGGTCTGCAAATCATGTCCGCAATCAGCAAACCTCTATTCCTAGGATTGATCGCAGGTGCTTTCACCGTCGCGACGCCGATTCTCCTGGACACGGCTGACGAGATTTCCCTGGCCGGCGCCGGGGTTGGATCCTTCGTCATCGTCACAGCTCTGGCCCTCAGTTTCATCAATCAGGCCGGGAACGAGTCCGACGAGGTCGTGGAGACCCTGAACCGGGAGATCGAGCGACTGAAGAAGGAAGGCAAGTCCCGGGAGAAGTCGACTGATGAGTTCAAGACCAAGCTCGTGGAGAGCACAAGTCTCCGTCGTGCCCTAAGTTCCATTGCCCGTCTGACGGTCCAGTCCCTGGAGGTGAACCGGGTCCTGCAGCAGGTCATGGACTCTCTGACCAGCGCTCCGATCCGGGCCCGGAAAGTCGCTCTCTGGCTTCTGAACGAGAATCAGGTGGTCCTGGAGTCCGCCAAGGGCTACGGCGGGGAGATGGTGCCCGGCGTGACCCAGGCGGGGGAAATCGTCACCAAGGTGGCGGCCAGCGGAAAGATGATCGACAGCGAGAATGCCGGCCGAGACCCGGCGCTCGCCAGCATCACCCGGCTGCGGCCTAAGGGTTTCATCTGTACCCCGCTCATCCACAATCGGGAAGTCCTCGGGGTCATCGACATCGAGGAGCTCGGCAAGGAGAAGGAGAGCATTCGGGACGACGTGGACTCTGTCGAGTTCGTGGCCTCCCTGACTGCCATGGTGGTCAAGAACGGCCGGATGTTCGCCGAGGCCAAACTGAGAGCGACGACGGATGGGTTGACCAAGCTCTTCAATCACCGGCACTTCCAGGATCTCTTCGACGAAGAGCTGGCCCGGGCCGGCCGTTACGGTGACTACGTCAGTGTCTTGATCACCGACATCGACCATTTCAAGAAGTTCAACGACACCTATGGCCATCAGATCGGTGACCTGGTCCTGGTGGAAACCGCGGCAGTCTTCAAGCGGGTCGCCCGCGAGGACGACGTCGTTGCCCGGTACGGCGGCGAGGAATTCGCCATCGTCTTACCGAACACCAACAAGGAAGAGGCCGTCCGGGTGGCCGACGACGTTCGCCGTGCCGTGGAGTCCAACATCTACAAGAGCGAGAAGGGTGATCTACGGGTGACGGTGAGCATCGGCGTTTCCTCATTCCCCGACGACTCCCAGGACAAGAACCTCCTGATCAAGGCTGCCGACACAGCTCTCTACGTTGCCAAGGAGTCCGGCAGGAACAAGGTCTGTGCCGCTGGCGAACCGGCCCAGAAGGCGGCCTCCGCCTCCTGATCTCAGGTGTTGTTCGATAGCCCTTTCGGTGAGACTGGACGATGCCGTTGGCTCGTTCGTCTTCTTGTGGTTGCCACGGTCCTGGGGATCGCCGGCGCCTATCCGGTCAAGCGCAGGATCGAGTTCGACCGGCAGAACAACAAGCTGCTCCTGGTGGCCGACTCCAGCGGCTTCCGCACCGTCTCGAGAGCTCTCGGTGTCGATGACGACACGCTGCTGAAGGACCTCTCCAGTTCGGGGCTCTCGGCAGTCGCCGTTCGGCCGACCTCCGCAGCCCAGCTCTTGGCGGAAGGCCATCTCGTACTCGCTCCCGGCTCCAGGCCGGGGCACACCCGTCTCCAGGTGCCATTCCCGGACCCCTACAGCATTGCATCCACCTGTTCCACCCTGTTCCCGGGAACAGTTCTGAAGGGAAACATCCTCGAGATCCCCTCCTCCGGCGCCCTCTTTCAGGGTACGGCGCTGTTCTTCGATCACGAGTGGATCCGCCGTATCCGAAGATCCGGGATGGATGTGATCTACCGGTTGCCCAACTCACCCTGGGCCGGCAGCCCCTATATCGGCAGCCTGGTTCAGGCCATTCCCACGGGAGCCACGGTCATCTTCGACAACAAGTCCGTCCTGGGATGGCCCGGTAACATCGACCTGGTTGCCAGCTTCTTCTCCGCCCGGGACATCCGCATTGGCATGGTGGAGTTCAGCGGTCAGAAGGGAGTCCATCAGCTCCTCAGCAAGGGCAATCTCCGGTCCATCGCGATCCACTCCATTCCTCCGAAAGAGATGTCCCGCCTCGACCACCGGCGCCTCATGCCTCGCTGGCTCCGTGCCGCCGATGAGCGGAACATCCGGATGCTCTACGTCCAACCCATCCCTCCCCAGCAGATGGCTGTCAGCAACTCGAGGGGAAGAGACCTCTACCGCACCAACCTCGCCTATCTCGGTGAGTTGAAGGACGCCATGACCGCAGCAGGCTATGAGCTCGACGAGCCCCTGGCGGCACGTCAATTCCTGGAGGTCAACGTCACCAGCCGGGCCGGCGCGACGAGCCGCACCCTGGCGACCCTGTCCGCTGCCTGCCTGGTCGCGGCGGTACTGGGGATGCTCGAATTCCTGCCGGGACTGATGCTGCCATTTCTGATGCTGCCGATCACGATCCTCCTCTTCTTCTCCGTGAAGCTGGCCGCCTTGGCCGCAGCCGTCGCGGCTCCGGCCATCTCGGCCATGCTGTTTCAGTTCCGGACCCGCCAGGGAGCCGGCTTCTTCCGGATCTCATTCGAGCTGGTGCTCCTCTTTGCCATCAACTTGCTGGGGGGCTCCCTCATCTTCGAGCTCCTGAGCCATCCGGATTTCGTGCTGCACCGGGCCGGATTCAGCGGCGTGAAGCTCGTCTATCTCGCTCCTCTCGTGCTGGTCTGTCTGGACGTGATCCGGCGGCAGCGCATTCCCATCCTGTCGACCCGGCCCACATTCCTCGACCTCTGTCTGCTGGCAGTCATCGCCGCCGGGGGGATGATCTACGTCATGCGGTCCGGCAACTTCAGCATCATCCCGGCCTCCTCGGCGGAGCATCAACTGAGGGACTCCCTGGAGCAGAAACTCCCGGCCCGGCCTCGAACCAAGGAAGTCCTGATTGGGTATCCCGCCCTGATCCTTCTCGCCTTCCTCGGTCCTGGAAGGAACTGGCGCATCCGCCTCCTTCTCACCGGTGCAGGCGCCATCGCCCCCGTGTCGATAGCCAACGCCTTCTGCCATCTCCACACTCCCTTTCTGGCGACGGTGCTCCGGGAGGCCACGGGACTGGCGGGAGGACTGCTGGTGCTGCTGCTCCTCATTCCATTCCGGCGGGGCTTCTCGCTTCTCTCGGCAGCGCCCTGTGCCTCCATCTCGGGCTACTTCGGATACGGCAACTGCGGTGACGAACTGATCCTTCGAAACCAGGTCTCGACCTTGAAGGAAGCTTGCGGAGACGAAGCAACCGTCCTGCTCTTCAACCGCAGA
Source organism: Candidatus Cloacimonadota bacterium (assembly GCA_021772705.1). Taxonomy (GTDB): domain Bacteria; phylum Muiribacteriota; class UBA6191; order JACPRK01; family JACPRK01; genus OFTM100. The sequence continues at coordinate 6,772 of JAJFLN010000441.1, forward strand.
GTCGATCCGGCACTGGAGAAGTCACTGGGCATCCGGACAGCCAATCGCTGGTCGCCGATTCAGCTGCTGGCGGGCATGGTCCTGTCGCCGGTTCACGTGAGCAGCGGCGGCGGCGTGTTCCAGGACAGCACAGGATGGCGCACCGTGCCTTACTACCTGCTGTACCCGGCCATCAGCCGGCTCTCTGGAGCCCCCTACCTGGGGTTCGTGGGCCAGTCCTACGGCTCCATCTCCCGCTCGGTCTTCCGGAAGCTGGTGGCCTGGTACGCATCGAGGGCTAATCTGGTCCAGCCACGAGACACGGCCTCGGCCAAGAACCTCCGCCGATGGGGTCTCTCGGGAACGTCGGACGGAACGGGTCTGCAGTCCACCATGGAAGTCGGAACGGATCTCCTGTTCTGGGATACGCCAGCCATCCCCCCGATGCGACAGGAGGCGTCCTCCATCGGTCTCAACATCCGGCCCGTACCGAGCCTGGCCAGAAGCAACGTGGTGAAGCTCGTCGAGGGTGTCCGGCAAGTCGCCGCATCCAGAAGTCTGAAAGTTCGATTCCTGGCATTCCATTCCGAGCTGGATCGGCCATTCCTGAAGGGCCTCGCGGAGGAGAACGAGATCGTAGACGTCGGACCTGACGACCTGGCGCAGGTGTTCCCGGACTTGAAGGCGCTGGTGGGGATGCGATACCACGCCATGCTCCTGGCTGCCTGCGCCGGAACCCCCTTGCTTGCGGTCAGCTATGACGGCAAGACGGATCACTTCCTGGCCGAGAGCGGTCACCCTCACAACCTGGATCGATCCAGCATCGATGCGGCCACGGTCCAGAAGACCCTGGAGGCCGTGCTGGAGGGCAGTTCAGTCGACCGGCTCCGGTCCTGGACCGAGCGGGAGGCCTGCCGGGGCCGGGAAGCCCGTCAGGCTTTCATCAAGTCGATCCGGGACCGGCATTCGCGGGGCAACAGCTAAGGGCAATGCCGGTGAGATAAGACGGATTTTATTGTAGTGGGGCTCAGCCCCACACCCCGTTGGGGGAGCCAGCTCTCCCAAACCCCCAATGGGACTGGTGCGACTGAGAGTGCTGATGAACACTTGTATGACATACGAAAGCTTGACCTGTTCATCCGGGTCCAGGGGCGGCACCGGTCAATTCGGCCCTGGAATCCGGACACTTGTCATGATCGCCAGGTTGCGCTGATTGCCGATGGCAACAGGTCAAGTTATGAAATCCTGAAGACTCGAAGTGTCCAGGAGTTGGGCCGGATTTGACCGGTGCCCC
>JAJFLN010000442.1 GCA_021772705.1 Candidatus Cloacimonadota bacterium
AGAGGCGCTGGGTTCCGCCGGTTCCGGGAAGGACGCCCAGGTTGACTTCCGGCAGTCCGACCTTGCCGCCGTCGCGGCGAGCGAGGCGGATATCGGCAGCCATGGCGATCTCGAGTCCGCCGCCGACGGTGTGGCCATTGAGGGCGGCGATGACGAGCTTCGGGGTCTGCTCCAGGCGGCAGAGGGTCTCGTTGGCGTGGAGGCAGAAGTAGTATTTCCAGCCTGGATCGGCCTGGGAGAGCATCTTGATGTTGGCTCCTGCGGAGAAGAACTTGTCGCCGGCGCCTCGGAGGACGATGACGTGGACATCGTTGTCCATTCGCGCGTCCAGGATGGCGGCATCCATCTGACGCATCATCTCGTGGGTGTAAGTGTTGGCCGGGGGATCGACCATTTCAATGATGGCGATGCCGTCCTCTGTCCGGTAGTTGATCAGTTTGGTTTCGTCCTGGGTCATCGGGACACTCCTCCGTCTCTGCGGCGCTTCTTGGCGTCTGCTGGTCAGCGAAATTCGAGGGCGCACACACTACACCCGATCGGTCATTTCGTCAAGTCCAGAGCGGGGAAAGGGGGCATGTTCCGTAGAGGGACAGCCACTCTTCTGGATCACGGAGTTCATCTGGATTCAAATTACTCCTCCAGATGTCCTGCTTCCTGGAGCCACGCCAGGATCTTCTCGAAGAGAAATGGGCAGATGGGGCTGAAGGTGCCGGCCATGACCTGCAGGGCTTCTGTGGCGGCGGCGGGGCTGACGGCGGGGTCGTTGACCTTGATTCGCTGGGCCATCTGGTTGGTATAGCTGGCAAAGGCGTCGCTGGCGTCCACGAGAAGGCGGGCCGCCTCCACCAGCCGATGTTCCTCGTAGGCTTTCATGGCTGAATCCTGGATATTCTGCATGGTCTCCAGGAGAGCCAGATCTGCGGGGTGATCTGCTGGTCCCCGGGAGCCGTCTCGCAAGAGATCGAAGAGTCCTGTCACCTTGCGACCGAAGCGAAGCAGGATGCGGCGGCCTTCCCGGAGGTGACTCTCGGCAGCCGTCACGACCTCGAGGCGGCTCGATCGGAGGCAGAGCAGGTAGCCGAGGCGCAAGGAGTCGGCGCCGAATCTCCGGACCAGGGTGCCCGGTTCGACCACGTTGCCCAAGGTCCGCCTCATGGGCCGGCTCGCGGTCCGGTACCGGAATCGCTCCTCGTCGAGGAGGACCGGTGAGTTCTCGCTCTCTCCCGCGATCTCGGGACTGGTTTCCGTCGACGCCAGCTCCCGATCGTGGACGTGAAGAGAGCCGTGGACCTGGACGCGGCGGAAGGCGGGACGACCGGTCACTTCACAGCTGACCAGCAGGGAAGGAACGACCCAGCGAAGCAGGAAGTCCGGATCGGTGTGTACTTCGTCGATCGGCTCCGGCGCCGGATCGTCGGGCCAGCCCATTCCCTGGAGTGTCAGGGCGGCCATGGTGAACCAGGAAGAGAAGACCTCCGCCGAGGCGGCGTCGCCCCGTCGCCGAGGAATCTCCTGGCCCCACCAGGCCTGCCGAGAGATGCAGTGGGCGCCGGCGGAATTCAGGAACTCCAGGACCCGGTCTCTCCAGGTCGGCTTGGAGAAGGCCAAGGCTCCGGAACGGATGGCCTGAGCGAGGTGGCCTCGGGCATCTTCCAGGTGGAGGAAGAGCTGATCCGAGGGCTCGGGGATGACGATGGTCTCGCACCGCCGGCAGCGTTGGATTCCCGTGTGCCAGTGGCCGGTCTCGACGGAGGCAGTTTCGCCGAGTTCCTTCAGGATGGCCTCTCGGGCATCCTCGACGCTCATGGGTTCCCGGCCGGGCGGGGTCACGCGCCCTCGGTGGTCAAAGACCCGGGGATAGTCGGTGAAGCCCTGCTCACGGGCGACTCTCTCGTCGGATCGATCGTGGGCCGGAGCGAGGAACTCGGCATCGCTGGACATGCCATCCAGGGCCAGGACCGGGAGTTTCCTTCCCAGCAGGGGGTCCTTGACCCGAGTGCCGGCGAAGGACTCGTAGGGTCCCCCGATTCGCACGGCCAGAGCCACGGCGCCAAGGATCAGCTCGGGGAAGAAAGTCCGGGTGACGATGGGAGGTCCGTCTTCGGTGGCGAAGCGGAGGACGGTCCTCTTCCGCCGTTCCAGCCGTGTCCGGATGACGTCGGAGGCGACGATGACGGTCTCGCATCGAGGGCATCGGAAGCCCATCCGGTTCTCCCGAACCAGACGGCGGCTGTCCTGAAGGGTGTGGAAGAGGCGCTCGGCCACGCGGCGGCCTTCCTCCTCCATGGGATCGAGCCAGGAGCGGGGATCGTAGCCGATACCCAGCTGGTGGAGCTGCTCCCGGATGGCGGCGTCGTTCCTGTTGTAGACGTCCCGGCAATGGCGGACGAAGTCGGCGCGCCCCACCTCCTGCCGTTCGTAGGGCAGGGAGCGCTCGACGGCGAGCTGCAGGGCCAGGCCGCCGTGGTCGGCGCCGATAACGCGGCGGGGGGCCCTGCCGGTGAGCCTCTCCAGGGCCCGGGCGCGGATGTCCATCAGGAGGGGAGAGAGGAAGGCAGCCAGGTTCGGGCTGGCGGCGGCGCTGACCGGGGTCGAGGCGAGGGTCTGGCCCTGACCCGAGAAGCGATCTTCACGTTCCCAGCGCCGGAGGATGGGAGGCTCGTCCAGAGCGGGCGTGAAGATGGGCTGCAGGGGAGGCTTGCCTCGTTCCGCCCGGCTCGACCGATGAAAACGAGTCTCCTGGCCCTTCTTGTGCCAGCCCGACTGGACCAGATCATCAATGATGCGGCGTCCTCGATGTCCCATCAACGGGTGGAGCTCGCAGGCCGCGATGTCCGCCAGTTCATGGGCTGCCTGGGTGGTGGTGATCACCAGGTTCCTGGCGTGCTTCAGGACCCGGAGTGTGTCGGGAAAGACCCGCTCGGCGGCGAGCTCGATGTCGCTCTCCAGATAACCCATCCACTCGTCAGCGCAGTTGGTGATGCCCATCCGGTTGCAGAGAAAGTCGGGGACGAAGGCGATGTCCCGTTGCATCAGCCGCCGGGCGTCGTCTGGTTCGCCCAAGATGTTGTTGGCGGCACCGCAAACGAGGCGGACTTTCAGGTCCGGAATGGTGGTGGCATTGACCTGGGCACCGATGGCACAGGGGGCCAGGATGCCGGCGTCGGCGAAGAGGATTCGATCTGGCGGAAGGGATTCCATGCCGGGATGACGGGCGAGCAGCTCCTGGACGGCCTCCTGGTTCGGGTCGCCGACCACGACCCGGGCGCCGGCCTGGTGCAGAAGCGAAGCCAGGGGCCCACCGACGTTGCCCACGCCCTGAACGGCGATCTTGACGGTTCGCAGGCTCTCGGTGCCCGTCAGGAACAGCCAGGCGGCCTGCATGCCTCGGAGCACGCCCCGGGCCGTGTGGGGCGACGGATTCCCGCTTCCCCCCAGGCGGCGGGAGATACAGGTGGTGAAGCGATTCTGACTCAGAACGGCGTCCATGTCGGTCGTGACGGCCCCCACGTCCTCGGCGGTGTAGTAGACGCCCCCCAGGCTGGCGACGAAACGGCCGTAGGCCTCGAAGAGGGATTGCCGCGCCGATCCTTGCATTTCATGGGAGGTGTCGAGGCCAGGCGGAAGGGGGAGGATGCCCTTGCCTCCTCCCCACCAGAGGCCAGCCAGGGCATTCTTGCGAGTCATCCCCTGGGCCAGTCGCAGTCCGTCGGTCAGGAGATCCCCCAGACCCTGATAGTTGCGCAGTCTCAGCCCTCCCTGCGCCAGGCCTCTGCGGGTGTCGTGGACGAAGGCGAAGAATGGGGAGGGGATTCCCTCCTCCCGGCCGATGAAGATACCCTCGTGGTTGGAGAAGTCCTGGGACAGCTCCAAGTAAGCCTGTATCGGGGCCAGCTGCTTCGGGTGGGACAGGCGGAAGCAGCCGTTCTCGTAGAGGACGAATGCCCGCTCGATACCCGCCTCGGCGAGGCAGCGATGGAAGAACTCGACGGGCCAGTTCCGGACCACCCGGGAGTGGTCCAGCCGGCTCTGATCCGATCGGCTGAGGCTCGTTACCATTCGTAGAGGAGGCGGTCGCCGGCCGCGACGCCGGATTGAAGATAGAACCAGTTGTGATCCTCGTCGGCTGCCTTGACAGCCACCACCTCGACGCCGGAGGCGGTCAGCTTTCTCACTTTCAGGTCCCGGGTCTTTTCGTGCTCATCGACGGTCTCCTTCGGGACGCGGAAGACGGCGGTGAGACGGCCCGTCTCGATGTCTGCGATGACAGGAAGGTTGGGCTTCAGGTGACTGGCCTTGCCTTCGAAGACCAAGGTCACCTCGAAGTCCTTGGCGCCGGCCGGGTCGCCCCGCTCCCTGGGCTTCGGTACGCCGCTCACCTGGAGGACCTTTCCGGTGTACTTCCTCCCCGGTTCGGCGGGCAGCATGAGGATGGCGGTCATGTCCTCCTTCACCCTGTCGATGGCCCGCTCCGACACCTTCACAGTGGCCCTGGGTCGCTCCATGCGGACCACCTGGGCGATGGAGGCTCCTTCCCAGACCTGGCTGCCCACCTGATAGGGCTCGCGTCCGAAGAAGTTCTGGCGGTGGATCACGGTGCCGTCGATGGGGGCCTTCAGGAGGGACTGGCTCTTGGCGTGGTTCTTCTCCGCCACTTTCGCCTCTTTGGCCTGGATCTCCAGGGCGATCTTCTCCCGCTCCAGGGCTAGGATACCGGCCTGTTCCTTCAGGTCCCTTCTGGCCAGCTCGACCTGCCGCTCCAGACTGGCGGCGGACAGGCGTTGCTTCTCGATGTCCTCGGATCGGGCCCCCATCCGTTCCCGGGCGAGCAGGTTCCGCTCCTTCTGGAGCTCCAAGCGTTTCCTGAGCAGGGCTCCCCGGGCTTCGTCGGCTTCCAGGCTGCTGGCGAAACCTTTCCGCGCCAGGGCCTGCTGGGTCCCGTCCTTGCGCTCCAGGTCGCCCAGTTCGATCTCGATGGCCCGGACCTTCAACTCCAGCCGCTTGGCCTCCAGCGGGTCCGGGCCGGCTTCCAGGAGGGCCAGGGCGGCACGGGAGGCATCCAGGTTGTGCTGCTTCTGCCTCAGCTTGTCCTCGTACTCCGCGATCTTGATGCCGTCCTCCCGCTCCCGGCGGGACAGCTCCGCCTTCTTCCTGGCCAGCTCGATCTGGGCTTTCCGCACTTCCTTCTCCACGTCGAAGATGGAGAGGCCGACGACCACGTCGTCTTTCTTCACCACCGTGCCCTGCTCGGCCAGAGTTTCGATGATGGGTGAGCCGAGGCCGGAAGGGACGATCAGGTCCATCTCCACCTCCGCCGCGACCAGGCCTCGGGCTCGAACGATGAAGGGGTGGTCGCCGGCGGAGACGGTGAATGCCAGGGAGGGAGTCTGAGCCGGGGAGTCGGCCAGGGCCGGCACCGCCAGGCTGGCGAGAAGCAGGCAGCTCGCCAGGAGCGATACACCCCGGTGCGTCAAACGCCGCGTCATACCTGCCGATTGCGTCATAGCGTGCCGCCCATGACCTTCACGTAACGGTAGCTTTCGATCTTGTAGTCGATGAGGAGGCCCGTGTAGATATCCCGGGCCCGGGTGAGCTTCTCCTGGGAGTCTCGCAGGTCCAGGCTGCTGATGATGCCCTTCTGGAATGCGTCGAGGCTGAATGAGTAGCTCTCCCGAGCCTGATCATGGGCTTCCCGTGAAGTCAGGATGGCCTGCTCCTTCAAGGCCAGGGAGCGGAAGATGTCCCGCTGCTCTCGCTGGACTTCCAGCTCCTGGTCCGTCAGGCGGAGGTTTGCTGTGATCAAGTCCTGCTGGAGCTGGTCCATCCGGAAGTCCTCGGCCCGGCGGCCGAGCTGGAAGTTGTAGGTGACGGCTCCGATGATCTCCTCGTTGCCCGTGTTGATGATCTGGTTGCCCAGGACGAGGGTGGAGTTTTGGTTGCTTCGATAGGTGGCGTCGAGCCGGACGTCGGGCTTGGATCGGGCGTCGGCGTCCTCCAGGTTCGCCTCGGCGAGGCGTTTCTCGAAGCGGGCGATCCGGACCTCTCTCCTGACCCAATCGACGGGGACCGTTTCCAGGCGGGTGAACTCGAGGGACTCCTGGAGCGTCACGGGCCGCGTCATGGGGACTCCGATGAGGTCCTTCAATTCGTCGAGGCGGCGCTGGAGCGCTTGCTGTTCTTCCAGCAGACCGGTCCTGGCCTGGGCCTGGTTGACCTGGGTGTTGAGGACGTCGATCTTGTTGGTGGCGCCGAGCTCGAACTTCACTTCCGCGAACTTGAGGGACGTGCTCCATCGGTCGACGGATTCCTGAAGTGTCTTGACCCGTTCCTCGCTGCGGAGGACCTCGTAGAACTTGCGGATTACCTCGAACTTGAAGTCCTCCATGGACTGCTCGTACTGGATCTGGGCGATGGCCCACCGGGCCCGGGCCCGGGCCAGCTCGATGGCGTTGTGGACGAAGAGGGACTGGGAGAGAGTCAGCTGTTCGAACTTGCCTCCGTCGCCGTCTTCCGTCAGGGTTCCCGAGAGGGATGTGGCCGTGGCCAGCTGCTCCTGTACGGAATAGGAACGCCTGTCCGTCGTATCGCTGGAGACGGTGAACTTGGGCTTGAACCCGGCTTTGGCGGCTCCGAGGACGGCCTGTTGCTTGTGGAGCTCGGCCCGGTGGAGGCCGGCGGTCCTGCCCTGCTTGACGCCAAGATCGAGCATCTCCTGCAGGGTCTCGGCCTGGAGGGAGCCGCAGACAAGGACGAACATCAAGGAGAGGCAGAGGGTCTGTGGGAGGTGGGGGATCACGGGAGGGCTCCTGTGGGGTTCATCTGAGGGGTCATTCGTATCTCAAGGCAGTGATCGGGTCCATTCTGGCAGCGCTGCGGGCAGGGAAGAAGCCAAAGATGACACCCACGGCGCAGGAGACGCCCACGGCGAGGACGATGGAGGAGAGGGTGGTCACGGTCTCCCATCCCAGGAAGAGCCGTACGGCTTGGGCCATGGCGAAGCCGCCGATGATACCGAGCAACCCGCCGGTGAGGCTGATCATGGTGGCCTCGACCAGGAATTGTCCCAGGATGTCCCGCTGGCTGGCGCCCAGGGATCGGCGGATGCCGATCTCCCGGGTCCGCTCCGTGACGCTGGCGAGCATGATGTTCATGATTCCGATGCCGCCCACCAGGAGGGACAGGCTGGCGATGAGAGCCATCACGAGGTTAAAGATGTCCTGGGTCTTTCGACTCTGTTCCAGGATCTCCAGTGGGACGATGAGCTCGAAGTCCTCCCGGTCCCGATGGAGACGCTTCAACACCTTGGCGATGATCCGCTTGGCGGGCAACAAGATCTCCATGGACTGGACCTGGACGATCACCTCCGAGACCTTGTGATAGGTGGGGTCCTTGTCGGAATCGGCTGTGTCCCGGATCTTGGAGAAGTACTCCAGAGCAGCCGTGATGGGGATGTAAACATCCCGGGAGGAGTCCCGGGTCCTGACCTTCACGCCGCCCTTCTCGGCCGCATCGGCCTCGGCTCCAGTGAGGTCCGCCAGGACGCCCACCACCCGGTAGGGCTGGTAGCCGATCTGGATCACCTCGCCGATGGGAGACCGGTGGGCGAAGAGCGCCCGGGCCAGGGCTGGAGCCAGGACAGCCACCCGGCGGCCGGACTCCAGATCTCCCGGGCCGATGGGGCGCCCTTCGGCCAGGACCTGCCGGGTGAGGCGGAGGTAGGCCGGGTCGACTCCGACCACGTTGGATCGGGGCTCCCGGCCGCCGGCGCTGACCTTGTTGTCCAGAAGTGTCTGGGGTGCGGCATCGACGATGAAGCTGCAGGCGGCCTTGAGGTAGGCAACATCCTGCAAGGAGAGGCCCGCGCTGCCGGCCCGCTTGGCGTCCCTGAGGGAGTCCCCCACGAGCTTCCGGGACTTGACGTAGATCGTGTCGGCTCCATAAGCCTCGATCTGTCTGAGGGTGGCCTGCCTGGCGCCGGCGCCGATGGCCAGCATGGCGATCACGGCTGCCACGCCGAAGATAATGCCCAGCATGGTCAGTAGAGACCGAAGCTTGTGCAGCAACAGGCCGTGAATGCCGATGGATATGAGCTGGCGAGGATACATGGATCAGTCTCCTGTCAGCTTGTACTGGGAGAGCAGGGCCGAGAGCCTGTCGGCATCTTCCTGACTCGGTGGCTCCACGATCCGGTCTTCCACGGCCCGGTCTTCGGTGATCTGACCGTCCATTACGTTGATGACGCGACGGGTGTGGCGGGCAATATTCGGGTCGAGGGTGACCATCAGGATGGTCAGTCCTTGCCGGTTCAGTTCGGTGAAGAGCTGCATGATCTCCCGGCCTGTCC
>JAJFLN010000443.1 GCA_021772705.1 Candidatus Cloacimonadota bacterium
GTGCAGCACTTCGAATGGATGGGGCTGCACGCCCTCGACACACCACTCGTGCGTCTGGTCGATCTTCTCACCTGCATCGTCGAACAGGAACACGTAGATCCGATCGACCTTCAGGAACATCCCGAGCTCTTTGAGAGCCCCGTGAATTCCTTCAGTAGCTTTGCCCGGCTTCAGGTTGATTAGTTGAGTGGAAATCGTCGCCAGTAGCTCTCCGAATCGCTGGACTCGTGCCAGAGAGGTACGTGCGGTCTCAAGCTCCACCATCAGCTGGGGGCGGTTCAAACTCTCGATCTCAAGCTCGCCGTTCGTCATGCTTCACTCTCTCATTCTGTGACTCCACCGTGCGGGAGTCCGTTGCGGATGGTCCAACCGGCAGATAGAGTACATTCAAGAGACGAGGCCCGGTAGGCTGAACATGGACTGCAAGGAAGTCATCGTCGTTAACCCTTCGATTTGCCACGGCAGAGCGTGTTTCAAAAGTACCCTAGTGATGGTCTCGATTGTCTTGGACAACTTGGCCGCTGGCTTGAAGCGTGAGGAGATTCTCAGGGAGTACCCTTCCCTTCCACCCCAAGCCCCAAGCCATCGAGGCAGCTATCTCTTGTGCTGCCGACCTGGCCCGCGAGCGGGATCTGCACCTTCCGGCCTGATTGACCGAGCATGCTAATCAAGCTCGATGAGAATCTGCCCCAGCGAGTTGTGGAGTGCGTCGACAACCTCCGCATGTGTCCACAAGCTGCATATTCGGTCCGAGTCATGGACTGCAGCGCTATCTCATGCCATCGCGCGCTGTGCCTTGAAAGCGGTTACTCCGTCAGGCCCTGCGGGACACCCCCTTGCCGAAAGGCCGAGTAGCCTGATAGGGTTGACTTGCGGGGGCTCAGCACCCCACCGGTTCAGTCACTTGCCCTAGCCAGTTTTGTTCGGGCTCCTTCCACTGCTACTGCCTCAAAATGGCCCTGACCTTCGAGTGGGACTCTTCAAAGGCCCGGTCCAACGCCGACAAACACGGTTTGACCTTCGAGGAGGCATCGACCGCCTTTGCAGATGTCATGTCGTTGACGATTCCAGATCCAACCCACTCTGACGATGAGTCGCGCTTCGTCCTCTTGGGAGTCACCCATCGCGAACGCCTAGTAGTCGTCGCCCACACTCACCGAAGTGATCGAATTCGAATCATCTCTGCACGGAGAGCCAACGCGATTGAGCGAGAGGTCTGGGAACATGGCCAACCGTAAGGATCCACCTGACAATATGCAGCCAGAGTACGACTTCAGCTCCGGAGTAAGAGGCAAGTATGCCGCATCTTATCGGGAAGGGACCAACGTCGTGGTACTCGATCCTGATGTCGCAGCGATTTTTCCTGACTCTGAGTCGGTGAACGATGCTCTCCGGACCTTGGCGAAAGTGGCGAAGAGCGCGGCAGGCAAGAAGGTCGCCTGACTCAGCTCATTGTCTGGGCGACAGCAAGACGCTGAGGTGCTGCTTTCCTGGGTCCGGCCACGAAGTAGGCCGGCCCCAGGCTGGCTCACGGGCGCTAGCAGTTGCCTGATGTCTACCCCAAGTAGCAAGGTCGATAACGTCAAGAATCAGCTGCGAGGTCAAGGGGTGATGCCGGAGCGAAGCGGAGGTGTCGCCCCGGTCTGGCGCGAGACCTGCGTCAGCAGGTCGAGTGACAGATGAGATCGTCTGCTGCATTCTTCTGTTATCTGGCCGGACTCGGGACGTGATGCACTCTTTCGTCATTCTTATCGTCGTGCCGCACTGCGGTGGCTGAACTACAGACGGTGACGTAGGCCGAGGTCGAGCGCCGAAGGCGCCGTCTCGAGGCCGGTGTCGCGGCAATGACGTACAGGACACACGCTTGAGCGGCCCGAGTCAGGTGACTCCGGTCACGGTCGAAGGCTGACGGGAAGAAGTGCAGTGTGAAGGTCGCTTCATGGTTGTGAGGGAGTCCCGGAGCAACTGAGGCGTTGCCTACATAGCGCAACCGTATCGGACCCAGATCTCACCGGGCAGGCCCCAGGGACCTCGTGGAGGAGAGTTTGCGATTGCGGGAGTCCGCCGTCGGTGTCGGGAGGCTGCTTCCCAGCTCAGCCTCTTGGCAGTCTTGTTCGATCTCCACGCACGGTGCGTGGAGGTCTCACAGAAGCTACCGGAGTTTCCCCGGTCTTGTGCGATTTCCACGCACGGGGCGTGGAGATGTGACAGAAGCGACCGCAGCGAAGGTTCCGTGGATAATACCTGGAGTGGTGAATACTCGTGAGCTCCTGATTCCGGTTTGGCTGGATTGAGTCCGGGTCGGGCTTGCCGGCGAGCTGTACTCACTGGTTCCGATAGGTCGGTGTAGGGCGGTCGCCTACGGTGTTCGTCAGGATGACATCAGTCTCTTGACAGAGGGCGATGGTGAAGTCGTTGCCCGACCTACTGGATTCGGCAAGGCGTCAGAACAAGAGCAGTCAGACTACCTCGCATCCTCACTCGCTGTCGATTGGGCTAGACTGGGTCAGAAGCGCCCACATAGCGGGCGATCACGTCGACGCAGCGCCGAAGCCGCGCCGGTGAAGCAGGGTTCTTCCAAGCGAGCACTTCGAGGGCGAAGTCGATAGCGAACGCTGGCACCCAGCCGGCGGCGGCTGCGTCGGGATCGGCGACCCGCGCATACCCGAGGCGCAGCAGGTCCGATCGGTCGTGCAAGGCGTCGCCAGCGGCCACCTCCCAACGGGCGAGGTCGAACGCCGGCGACGCCGGGCCAGCGAACTCCCAGTCGATAGCGCCGACGATCGCTCCTCCGTCGTCGATCAGGAGATTCTTGGGCAGCCAATCACCGTGGGCAAGCGACACGCTGGGTGCTGGGCGGTTCATCACCTGGTCATGGAGGAGCTCGGTCCCGCGTTCAACGACCGCGGCCGCCGCCGGACCAAGCGCCTGGTCGGCCACGTGGATCACGCGGGCGACGAAGTGATCGTCGAGCGGTTCAAGCTCGTGCCGGATGCCGCGGTCGGGCACGACGCTGTGCACCTGTGCGAGGAGCTGACCGCTGTTCGTGATCAACCGCTCGAGATCCGATGCCGACAGCTCGGCAGTGAGTTCGTCGAGCGAGCGGCCCGGTACGAATCGCAGGATCGAGAACGAGAGCAACTCGGCGTTGTGCTCCAGGTGCTTGACAGCGAGCACCTCCGGCGTGGGAACACCGACAGTACGCGCTTGTGCCATGGCGTGCTCCTCGTCGGTGAACCACGGCTCCGGATGACGCGCGATCCGGACGACCAAAGGCATGTTGCCGCGAACCTCGGCGCGGTACGTCTCGTTCAGTCCGCCACCGGTGAGGCGAACGAGCCGTTCGACCTCGTTGCCGCAGACGGACCGCACCACCATGTCGATGACCGGACGGGGTGTTGTCTCCATCAGAACCATATTACGTGGCTCCATCCCATGTAGCGTAACCGGTCAAGGCGGGGCAACACGCCCGGACCCGGCGGGTGAGTGTAGGCCGACTCCCAACAACCAGCTGGACCAGCAAGGACCTCTGCGGGCAACGCGACATCGACGTCCGGCACATTCGTTGTCTGTGCCTGGTCGAGGGAGGTGGTTGGTGTGTGTGTCTGGGGAGCACTGGTCGGAGCCTTCGCCGGCAGGGTCAAGAGTTCGCGTGAGTTTGTCGCTCTTCTCATCGGCGGGTTCGTATGTGGCTATACCACGTCCAACCTTGGGGACCTGGCGGCGATCCCGGCAATTCTGGCCGGCGCCGCATTCCTCTGGGCCACAGCGGAGAGGAAGGGGACCCCGCTATGAGCAGACAGTGGCGGACATTCCTGCTGGCGCCGTTCTTCATGTCGACGGTCTTGCTGGGGCTGGTCTTCGTTGGTCTTCTTGTTGGGCTGGTTCTGGTTTATCCACATTACTGGCGGCCGGCTCTTTGGACGGTGTTCTTCGGGGTCTCATATGCCGGTGTGTTCGAGAGGGTGTAGAGCTGCGCGAGCGTTGGCACAGACAGGCACGTCCGGCGTCAGACGAAGGTCAATGGCGAAGTAGCAGTGCGGAATGTCGGAATCAGCGGTACCGAGGCGTGACTGTCCGATAGAAGACACCTCCGCGTGGATTACGGGGAAGAACGGATGGGCGGCGAGGCCTGCAGTCCCCGTTCGAGGAAGGTATTGGAGTGAACTCACGGGGAGTCCGAGCGCAACCGGTGAGAGTTTACAGAGACTCGTTTCACGGGAGTGTCAGATCGAACCACGTGCGGCGAGCAGGCCGAAGCGCGTCGCGGGATAGCGAGGATCTCGAGGCTGCGGAGCGGCCTCGCGTATCCGAGTGACCCTGAGTCGCGTAGAATTCTATGGGGCTTGGAGCCCCCAAGAAACTGCTCTATCAAGGCCCAGATAACGTCGAGCATCACCTGCGAGGTCAAGGGGTGATGCCGGAGCGAAGCGGAGGTGTCGCCCCGGTCTGGCGCGTCGGCTGCGACAGCAGCCGGCGTGACAGATGAGATCGTCTGGTGCATGCTTCTGTTATGCGCCCGA
>JAJFLN010000444.1 GCA_021772705.1 Candidatus Cloacimonadota bacterium
ACTCGGCCATTCAGTCGTCCTGGATGCGGGCATCCATAGTGGGACGAACGGATCGGGAAAACTCGGCCATTCAGTCGTCCTGGATGCGGGCATCCATAGTGGGGTGAACGGGTTTCCGGACGGAAACTCCCTATTTCGGCCGTTAATGTCAGTTCTTCGGCTCGAGTTGCCGATAAACTGATGCGTGAGAGACCATCCTCGCCGGTTCCCCATTGCCCTGGCCCTCATCTCGATGGCTCTGGCCTTTCTGACGCCCTCGGCGGCCCAGGCCGGTCCGGCACCGTACATCTCCATCGGCCTCGCCGTGGCCAAGACCTCGGTGCTCTTGGGTTCCACTTCTGGATTTACAATCCAGGATCCCTCCAGCGGAAGGGTCCTGCGAACCCTGGGTAAGGGACAGACAGTCCGTCTCCAGAACAGGAAGAAGGGGATCACCTACGGAGGCCGGAGGACCCGGACCAACCTGCTGATCCAGGCTCGGACCGGTGGCAATCTGCTGCTGGAGAAGAAGCCCTTCCGGGGAGTCTTCGAGATCAAGCGGGAGCGAAACGGGAGGATCACGGTCATCAACGTGCTGGACGTGGAGTCCTACCTGTATGGCGTCGTCCGGTCAGAGATGCCCCCTCGATCGCCGCTGGACGCGCTCCGGGCCCAGGCGATCCTGTCCCGCACCTTTGCTCTGAAGAACAGGGACAAGCATAAGAAGCAAGGCTTCGGCCTCACTGCAAACGTGCTGTCCCAGGTGTACAAGGGCATCAGGGCCGAGACGCCGGAGGCCATCGAAGCGGTCAACTCGACCCGGGGGGTCGTCCTGAGTCACGAGGGTCAGCTGGCCAGCGTGTTCTACAGCGCCTCCTGCGGGGGCCTGTCAGAGAACAACAAGCCTGTCTGGGGCGGAACGGGGATCTCGTACCTGCAACCGGTTCACTGCGGCTACTGCCGTGATTACTCAACCTACAGCTGGACCACGTCGGTTTCCTTCGATGAGATCAGGAAGAAGCTGGCCGCGGCGGGGGTCAGGGTCGGCAAGATCGCGAAGATCGGCCTGACCCACACCGATACGGGCCGGGTGGAGAACGTGACCATTCACTGGGGCAGCCGGAGTGTGAAGGTCCCGGGAAACAAGTTTCGCCTCGCTCTGGGAGCCCAGAAGGTCCGGAGTCTGAAGTTCACTGTCCTCCACCGGATTGCGTCTGCCAGCGGCAAGGGCACTGACAGTGGTGAGCTTCCGGAAGAGGCGATTCAGCAGATCATCTACCAGTACATGCAGGACAGCACAACAGTGACACGGGCCAGCAGCGGAGGCGTTCTGAGGGTGGCCGGAACGGGCTTCGGACACGGGGTGGGGCTCTGCCAGTGGGGGGCCAAGGGTCAGGCGGAGCAGGGTCACGACTTCGTGGAGATCCTGGACTTCTACTTCCACGGCACCCGGCTGGCGAGGGCCTACGAGTGATGAAGATACTGAAGGGCTGCCTTCAGGTTATAATTCCAGTATGGAACCGGCGATCGCGACGAAATTCCAGTGCCAGGAACCCCAGAATCCGCCGGGAGGGGAACCCGGGCTTCAATCGGCGGTCCAAGGGCATGAACGCACAAGCATCCCTACCTTTTCAGGAGATTGACTGAATGTTCAAGTTTGGCACTTCCAACACGTCTCTGGGCATTGATATCGGCAACAGCACCATCAAGGTCGTCCAGATGAAGAAGGGCCCCAATGGACCGATCCTGACGGGTCTCGCCATCGAGCCCGTGCCGGAGAACGCCTTGGTGGACGGGTCGATCAACGACACCAAGGTGATCAGCGACATCATCCGGAACCTGCGGCGTACCAACGGCCTGAAGACCGACAACTGCGTCTGTGCCCTGGCGGCCCAGAACGCCATCCTCCGGTTTGTACCGTTCCCGGTCATGCCCGACCCGGAGCTGGAGATCGCCGTCAGGAACGAGGCGGAGCACTACGTGCCCTACTCCCTGGAGGAGGTCCACATCGACTTCGCTCGCCTCGCCCAGATCGAGGAGGAGGGCATGGCCCGGTACCTTGTCCTCCTGGTCGTGGCCCAGAAGGATTACATCGGAACCCTGGAAACGGTTTTCAAGGACTCCGGTATCGCCCTGGACTCCGTGGACGTGGACACCCTGGCCATCCTGAACTCCCTGGAAACCAGCATCAAGGCCAGCGCTGGCGTTGATGAAGGAGCCATGGAAGAGGACGAGGGCGGCGAGGCGCCGGCACCATCGGAGGGCAAGGGCGAGGTCCTGGCCGTCATCAGCATCGGGGCACGGACGACGAACGTGAACATCCTCAAGGACGGCATCCTCCGGTTCACCCGCCCCATTCCCATCGCCGGCAACAACATCACCGCCGTCATCCAGAACGTGTTCAAGGAATCCTTCGCCGAGGCCGAGCGCACCAAGATCGAGGAAGGAGTCCTCGGCATGGAGGGTGGCGAGGAAGGCGTCCTGGAGTTCACGGAGGTGGTGCAGACCACAATCGAGGAGCTGGCCGGTGAGATCCGCCGCTCCTTCGACTACTTCAAGGCCCAGACTCGAGAGCCCCTGATTCACCGGGTGATCCTGACTGGAGGTACCTCGAAGCTGCGCAATCTGGACATGTTCCTGACCAATGAATTTGGAATCGACGTCGAAATGGCCGATCCACTGTATGGGGTCGAGGTGAATGTGCCGAACCCCGATGTCCTTCAGGACTACCTGCAGGACTTCTCCGTGGCAATCGGCCTGGCCATGCGAGGCGTGACCGAGGGCTGATCCGCCAGGGATTGCCGGTCCAGGACCGGCGCCAGGAAAGGACCGAGAGATGATTCGCGTAAACCTACTGAAGGTCAAAAGACGGAAGGCGATCGAGATCCCCTTTGGATGGATCGCTGTCGTCGCCGTGGCCGTCGTCGCTTTCGGCAGCCTGCTCCTGGTAAACGTCCAGAAACAGAAGCTCCTGGAGGAGAAGGAAGGGGAGCTCCTGACAGTGACCAAGAAGGTCGCCAAGCTGAAGCAGCAGCAGTCGATCCGGAAGGCGAAGCAGAAGGAGCTCAGCTCCGTAAAGGACCAGAAATCTCAGTACGAGCGTCTGCTGTCAGCGAAGGCCGCGGGATGGACACCGACCATGCTCCTCTGGGAGGACATCCTGAGAGAAGCCAAGACGATCTGGTACCGGGACATGCGAATCGACTCTGACGGACGGGTCGTCGTCAACGGCGTGTCCATGAAGAACGAGAAGTCGGGCAAGAAGTTCGACGGCATCGTGGAACTGCTGAACCAGCTCACGAGCCGGCCGACGAAGTTCAAGAATCCCCGAATCAAGAGAATCACCAAGACCCGCGAGAAGAAGGAAGACGTGGCCCAGTTCGAGTTGAACTGCGTGCTCATCCGCTGACCCGAGAGGACCCCGGTAATGAATCGCCTCCTGACCTACGTCATGTCGATTATCATCATCTGCGCGGCGGCGTTCATCGTCTTCTGGTTCCTGATCGAGGAACCCTTCCGTAAGGATCTGGAGGACAAGGAGAAATCGATCCGCGACACCCGCGCAAGGATCAAGAAGCTCCAGGGACTCTCGAAGGAGATCAAGGCCAAGGAGCAGGAGATCGTCCAGAGCAAACAGGACATCTTCCGGATGCTCTGCGCCGCCAGAGGACGGAGCATCGAGAAGTTCCTGAAGGAGCTCGAGGAAGACGCCGACGAGTCGAAGATCAATCTCGAGAACATCCGCATCGAGAGCGTCATCATCAAGGACTTGTACAGCAAGATCCCTCTGAACCTGAACATCTCGGGCCCCTATTTCCAGATCTACGACTTCATTCGCAGAATCCAGGACCGGGGCAAGCTCGACTTCGGAACCGGTTACCTGTCGATCCAAGCGGAGGCGAAGACCAACCCGATCACCAACCTCTTCAACTACATCTCGAAGAGTTCGAAGTACAAGGCCTCGGACCAGTTTCCCAACCTCAGGGTCGAGGTGAACGGCGAGATGATCATCATCGACAACACTCATCTGGACCGGTACCGGACCGACACGTTGCCCAAGTGCGACGAGACCGGCGCCTTCGCACCCTGATCCGGCGGCCAAACCCTGGTTCCCCCCTATCGAGAGGATGATTCACCATGCGTAAAACCCTCCTGGCCGCCTTGGTCATCGCTATCTTCATGTCGGCGAATCCACTGCTGGCCCAGCTCGGCTCAGACGACCCGGACCGCAAGCCCGCCCTGGACCCGTTTCAGGTGCTGATCAAGCCCAAGGCTCCGCCTCCTCAGATCATCCCGACCAACGTCACGGCGCCTCCGTCGGCGCCGCCACCTCCGCCGCCAATCCAGTTCTCCGTCAAGGCAATCGCTGGTGAGTCACCCAACTACGTTGCGGTCCTCAACTACAACGGCAATGACTACATCGCCGAGGAAGGCTGGGAGAGCGAGGACAAGGCCTTCGTGGTCAAGCAGATTGGACCGAACAAGAACGGCGAGTTCGAAGTGGAGATCTACAACAAGCGGTCCAACAAGCTGCAGCACAAGAAGTTCGCAGAGCCCAAGATTCCAGGCTATGAGGGTCCTGGCGGCAGCGACTTCTGATCCCCTGCTGCCTGGACTGGCGGGACTCTCCTCCCTCTGGCTCGCCGGATACGGGCACCAGACAGACCCCCGATCTGCCTGCCTCACTCTGTGGGTGTATCCAGGCAAGTGCCGGGAGAGCTCCCGGAGGCCGGGGCGTCCTGCCCTGCTGGAGTGTCAGGGGCCATGGAAGTGTCTCTCATAGGTGCGTGTCGGCGAATTCTATCTGTCCGACGCGCTATTGGTTCCAAACGAACAGGGAACAGGCAACCGGGGACAGGGAACAGGCAACAGAGAACGAACTGCTTCGGGTCGAAGTTGAGTTCAGGTGGTGCCCAATTCCTCATTGCCTGTTCCCGGTTGCCTGCTCCCTGTTCAGACTCCAACCGGAGTGCTGCGGAGTTACTCCGACACGCTCCTAGACTGGACTCCAGTTTCCGGATCTTTCAGGACAATCTCGATCAGGTTCTGAACTGGAATGACCGATTACTGACTCGTAGGCCTGCCTGAGGCCACTCTCTCTGCCAAACCAAGGAGACATCCCCATGAGAGTCCAGCGAGCCGTCGTCAGCCTGATATTCGCCGTGGTCTTCGTTCTGGCCACACCGAGGCCGGGGCTGCCGTTCACCTTCCGGAGTCCGAACATCGACATCAAGCTCGTGTTCCAGGCTATCGCCCGGGAGGCCAAGATCAACATCATCCTCGACAAGAGCGTCAGGGGAGCCATTCCTCTGGATCTGAACAACGTGGACGCCCTCGAGGCGATGAAGGTCATCGCCAAGGTGAACAAGCTCCAGGTCCGCCAGGTCCAGGCCGGTGGCAATCGCGACACCTACGTCGTCGCCGCCCCCAACATCATCGAGGAAGGCTTCGACAACGCCAACTCCGAGACCGTCAGCCTTCGTTATGCCAAGGCCGAGGAGATGGCCGGTATCCTCACCAAGGGACTGGGCAAGTCCGCCAAGGTGAGCGTCGAGGTCGACGCCCGGACCAACTCCCTGGTCATCAATGGCACCAAGGAGGTCACGGACAAGGTCTTCGGCCTCATCCAGAAGCTGGACCGGCCCGTGCCGCAGGTCATCATCGACAGCAAGGTCGTTCAGGTCCAGACCAACTACGCCAAGAACCTGGGGTTCACCTGGGACTTCGGAACCGATTCTTCCGGCGCCGGCAGAGCCGACGGCGTGAACCCGCAGAGCCTCGGCAGTGGAAACCTGTTCGCCATCACCGAGTTCCAGCGCAAGCAGTTCAACTCCAACCTATACGAGGGCGGGGCCACCGGTTCTCCCTTCTTCAGCTTTGGAGACTTCTACCGGGGTAACGTGTTCTTCGACGCCGCGTTCCAGGCCCTGGAGACTTCCTCCATAAGCCGGACGCTGGCCAGTCCGCGAGTGCTGGCCATCAACGGCGCCAAGGCTGAGCTGAGAATCGGTGACAAGGTCATCTTCTCCGGTGGTCCATCCCAGCCTCCTGAGGAACGGGACACGGGTACGAACCAGGACATCACCCCCCGGATCAACAAGGACGGTTTCATCACCATGGAGATCGAGGTCACTCAGTCGAGTGTCTCGAGCTTCACCGCCGGCTTCCCGACGATCAATCAGATCCGGTCCAAGACAACGGTCCAGGTCCGGGACAGCGAGGAAGTCCTGGTCGGTGGCCTGGTGTCGGAGTCGAGTACCAGCGCCGACACCAAGATCCCCTTCCTGGCTGATATCCCCCTGATCAAGCACTTCTTCACCCTCAAGAGCAACAACCCCCAGAGCCGCGAACTGGTCATCCTCATCACCCCGAGAGTGGTGAAGCAGCAGGTTCCCCAGGGCGATGGCGAAGGCGAGGTCTCACCGGGCTTCCCCTTGCCTCCAGGTCCGGCGATTCCGGAGGGCGGAGGTTTCGACCCAAGCCTGGATGATCTCCTGGGAGGCGATGGAGGCAAGTTCTCCGGAGGTGGCAAGACCGGCGGGAGCGATGATCTGCTAGGCGACGACCTCCTGGGTGGAGACGACCTGGGCGCCGACTTCTAGCAAGTTTCCGTCCGGAAACCCGTTCGGCCCACTATGGATGCCCGCATCCAGGACGACTGAATGGCCGAGTTTTCCCGATCCGTTCGTCCTACTATGGATGCCCGCATCCAAGACGACTGAATGGCCGAGTTTTCCCGATCCGTTCGTCCTGAGCCTGTCGAAGGATGA
>JAJFLN010000445.1 GCA_021772705.1 Candidatus Cloacimonadota bacterium
TCATCCTTCGACAGGCTCAGGACGAACGGATCGGGAAAACTCGGCCATTCAGTCGTCTTGGATGCGGGCATCCATAGTAGGACGAACGGATCGGGAAAACTCGGCCATTCAGTCGTCCTGGATGCGGGCATCCATAGTAGGGCGAACGGTACAAGGACGATTGCGTCCAGGACGACTTGGAAATTCCCGGCTCCCTGTTCCGCCCCCGCCCACATGTTGGCACGGGTACCCTTTCTCCTGAACGCTCCTACCGTCCCAGGGCCTTCAGGGCCCTCTTGTTTCCTGGCTCGAGAAGGAGGACTCGTTCGTAATCGGCGATCGACTCTTGCCTCAGGCCGGCGCGCTGAAAGAGAGCTCCCCGTTCCGAGAGCCAGTCCGGGTCCGGTGACTCCTCGCCAGCAAAGGCTGCCCGGGCCGTCATCAGAGCCAGATCCAGCCGCTCCGCCTGACGGTCTGCGGTGGAGGGAACGGCGTCCCGGAGCGACCGGGTAAGCTCCCACCAGTACCTGGGGTCCTTGGTATCCAGGACGCAGGCGAATGACCGGGCCCGCCGTGAATCCGCTGGCCGGTCCAGATCCCGGTAGACCGTCCCCAGGTCGTACCAGATATTGCCCTCCGGCGGCATCATGGCCAGAGCCTGATTGAAGCACTGGAACTGCTGCTGACGCAGCTTCTCCGGATCCTCGTCCGTGGGGCTCAGGAACATCAGTCCGCCGCCGGCGGCTTTTAAGCCTCGGGAGACCCAGCCGATGTAGTGGAGGGCCATGCCCTTCCGCCAGATCGCCTCCCAGCTCTCCGGGTCCATGTCGGCAGCGCGCTGGCAGGATGCCAACGCCTCTGTGTGCCGGCCTGCCTTCCAGTCCTTGATGGCCTGCACCATCAAGCGTCTTACCACGACCGATGTGTCACTGGCCCCGTCGGATCTCTTGCGAGGAGGTGGCAGTTTCAGGTCCGCGCCCTGGCGACGCCGGATCTCCACCACCCCTCGCTGACGGGACATGGGACCCGTTCCGCCGGAGAACTGGAAGCTGTTGTTGCCGTTGATCAGGCGGCCCGCGCCGCTGTTGTCCCAGTCCGGACCTGCCGTGCTGTCGTTTACCTTCCTCAGTCTCGGTGCCCCGGCGGTGGACTCCCAGATGATCCCGCAATGCTCGATCTCCCCGGCGGCAACGACGACGGCCTCCATTACGAAGTTCCCATCCCCCAGATCGACACCCGGGTAGAGGGGGAAGGAGCGCTCTGCCAGCAGCAACTCCTTCAGCTTCTCCCGAGCCTGGAGCCGGGCCTTGGGTATGGGCGCCGAGTCATCCACCGGTGTTGTCTCCTGAACCTGGGCTACTTTGACGACCGGTTGATCCGAAGACCCCATCTGGCGGTAGATGTGAATGCCTGCCCCGATGGCCAGTATCCAGAAGGCGGCTGCGATGACGATCACCAGGGGCCGGTAACGCTGTTCCGCCATGCCCAGTACCTGAAGCGTCAGGGTGGAGACCGAGTTCTGGGGGTCCTTGACCTTCTTCCTCCTCGGCGGCGGGAGAGGCGGCGGTGGTTCCAGGGCCGGCGTGGACAGGGCCGTCGGCATGGAGCTATCGATCGCCGCGGTGGTCTGCATCCGTCCCAGGGCCGTGTGCATCTCCCGGGCCGACTGGAATCGTCTGGCCGGGTCGGGCTGGATTGCCTTCCGTAGGAAGCCAATCAGGGTGCTGTCGAACTCGGGGTGTAGCTTGCCCAGAGCCCTCTCGGGATCGACGCTGCCCCCTTTGAGCATGGTCAGGATCTCCTGAGAGCTGTAGGGAGGGGCGCCGATCAGGCAGTCGTAAAGCATGATGCCGACCTGGTACAGATCGCCTCGGGCATCCACGTCCTCATTGGATGCCATCTCGGGGGGGAAGTAGGGGAGGGTGCCGAGCATGACTCCCTCCCGGGTCATGCGGGTCGCTTCCTCTTCCCGGGCCAGGCCAAAATCGGAGAGCAACACGTTGCCCGAGGGCTGGATGAGGACGTTGGCCGGTTTGATGTCCCTGTGGAGGACCCCCAGATCGTGGACCGTCTCCAACGCATCCAGGATCTGCCTGAGGATCTCCAGAGCTTCGTCCTTGAAAAGCACGGCCTCTTGCAGCTTCTTGTCCAGCGACAGCGCCGGAGCGTACTCCATGCTGTAGTAGAGGGCCGAGCCATCCTCACCGAAGTCATAGATCCGGACGATGTGTGGGTGGGACAGACGGGCCAGGGCACGGGCCTCGCGCATGAACCGTTTCCGGTGTTCTGATCCCGGGCGGTCGACGGAGCCGACGACCTTGAGGGCGACTTCACGGTCGAGTCCTTCCTGTAAGGCCCGATAGACGGACCCGGCCCCTCCAGCCCCGAGGAACTCGAGGATCTCATATCCCCTGTAGTTGCTGCCGATCTCGAGCATGTCTCCTGCCAGTCTACCCCGCCCGCCCGTGGCAAGACAGGGGAGAGGCGATGGGTGGAGGCATGTCAGGCCGAGGGTGGCCTTGGCTGCCATGACACAGGCAGTTACACGGAGATCTCAGAGAGCGCGGAGACACAGAGGTTCTTTTCCACTCCTGGACCTCTGCGAGGACTGCGGCCTCAGTGGCCGACCTGATCTTCAGAGGTAGCTGTCCCCTTGCCTGACATGCTCCTGGCGAGGGGACGGGTGCAGCTTTCTCGTGATCTTGCGCAGGAACAAGCTCCCCCCCGTTCGCCCCACTATGGATGCCCGCATCCAGGACGACTGAATGGCCGAGTTTTCCCGATCCGTTCGTCCTACTATGGATGCCCGCATCCAGGACGACTGAATGGCCGAGTTTTCCCGATCCGTTCGTCCTACTATGGAT
>JAJFLN010000446.1 GCA_021772705.1 Candidatus Cloacimonadota bacterium
TCGGCCATTCAGTCGTCCTGGATGCGGGCATCCATAGTAGGACGAACGGATCGGGAAAACTCGGCCATTCAGTCGTCCTGGATGCGGGCATCCATAGTGGGGCGAACGGAGGAGGGGACCCCCTACGGGACATGCACCCCCGGGCTGTCTCTCATGTTGCTCCTGATCCGGTATGCCTGATAGCGTGTCTGCCTCAGGAGGTTCCTCATATGTTCGTCAGATCGACCCCACCACACCGTCCGTCTTTCTTCTTGCTCCCCTGCATGCTGGCAGCGCTGCTGGTCTTGCTAACAGCGACTCCCTCGACGGCCGAGACGCCTGGTCTGCAGGCCGGCGCCGATATTGACACGGGTTCGAAGCTGATCTTCGTGGCCTATGGAGACACCCGTCCGAACCGATGGCCCTTCGGAAAGCAGTCGAAACACCAGGACATCGCCAAGGCAATACGGAGCTACGACGGCCATACGGGCGGCGAGGTAGACGCTGTGTTGATCACCGGTGATCTGATCTTCGCCGACGTCCCCTTCACCAGCAAGGACTGGAAGCCGGCCTGGAAGGCTCTGGCCCGTCTCCGATCCGGCGACCACCCGCTGGCGGTCTACCCCACTCTGGGCAATCACGAGCTGCTCGCCATGAAACAACTCGAAGCCGGCCCTCTGGCGACAGCCGGGATCCGGACCCTGGCAGAGGAGATCCTCCGGTGGGGCGCCGACGATGCCGCCCTGGCCCAATCACCACTCCAGCCGATCTTGCTGACTCAGATGACGCACCTGGCAGAGCTCCACCCTCATCTGGCGTCCCTGCTGCCTCAGGGAGCTGACCGGGCCTACCTGCGTCAACTCTGGATTCAGATGTCCGACGATGTTGTGAACCGCCTCTCTGCCGGAGAGCGAGAAGAGCTGGAACAGACTCGTCACGACGCCCGGGTGATGCTGAATTCGGCGGCCCGGAAGAAGACGAAGCCACAGGAGTTAGCCCGAGGCCTGACAGCCCTGCCGGGCCGCATCGTGCTGGAGGCGTTGAAGGCGGTCCACGACGAGGTCGACGCAGCGGAGAAGCCGGTTTCGGACCTGGCACAGGCAGCGCTGGATCACATCACTGACGTCACCACCACCGAGTATGCAAGCCTGAAGGGTCAGCTGGGTCCCGTGCTGGATCACCTGTTGGCGCTGCAAGCCCTGGCCCGGGAAGCCGGCCCCCTTCACGGAAGCCGGTGGCTGAAAGAGCTGGCCGAAAACCCCACCGCCGCTCCCCAGAAGAGCTGGCGCATCTTCAAGAAGAACCTGCTGGACAAGCTGGGAAGCTACTTGAAGGACACGACGAGCCTCGCCGGTTTGCCCATCAACACCCGCAGCTTCACGGGACCGAGCTGGTACTACACGGATCTGCGCATTCCCGGCACGGACACATCGGTCAGGTTCATCGCCTGCAACAGCAACCTGGCTTCGATGGTGGAGCCCGGCGAGCTGGCCCTCGATCTGGACCAGCGCGCCTTCCTGGTGGAAGCCATCAAGTCCCACGACGGCCCGGTGGTCCTCTTCGAACACCATCCGCCGGTCAGCGTCGGCAGTCATGGAGGGCAGTTCAACAAGAGCGGCGACCTGATCTCGGGATTCCGGGAGCTCCTGTACGAATCGGTGTTTTCCGAACTCAGCCCGGCAGAGCAATCCCGGATCTGGGCCATCATTGGAGGACACGACCACGATTATCAGCGCGTCGTCGACGCCGGCCGCGGCACGGCAATCGTGGTCTCCGGCGGAGGCGGTGTCCCGCTGAGGGACAGCCACATGAATCCGGAGCAGGGCTCGAAGTATCTGACCCAGGTCGAGGCTCAGATGGGCACCACATTGCAGAAGGAGTTCGTCTGGAGCAAGGCCTACGGCTTCGTCGCTTGCGAGGTGACGGCGGACCGAATGGAGTTCCGGGTATACGGTCTCTGCGAACCGGCCGACGAGACTCTGGACGATCCGGAGTTCACCCGGTTGCTTCCCGAGAGTCTTCAGGCCCAGCTCGGGGACTCCTCGAAGCTGGTGGACAGGTTTGTTATCCGTCAGGGCGAAGGGGGCCAGCGGACCGTGGAGTCCCTTCCGACAGCAGGATGCCCTTGAAGCGGTCCAGCGGCAGTCCTCGGGGTATTCTCTAGATTCAGATGGCTGACATCGGCGACCTCATGAAGATGGCCCGCGCTGGCGAGACGACGCAGCGGCGGGAAGCTATCAAGGGTCTTGCATGCGTCGAGGCGCCGGACTCCCTGTCGATCCTGCAGGCCATGGGCGCCACCGATCCGGACCGGCAGATCCGGCTGGAAGCGACCCGAGCGGCCCGGGAACTGAGGACCCGCCTCTCGACAGGTTCCATGAGTGCAGCCTCCCAGACCGGCACGGGACCGCCCGCCCTGGCTCAGAGACTCCAGTCGGAGGAGCCGACGGAGCGGGCCAAGGCCATCTTCGGCTGCCTCCGTTACGACTCCGATCGAGTCCTGACCGCCATCCTCGAACTCCTGGATCGAGAGAGGACTCCCAAGGTCCGGGCCATGGCCATGGCCGCCCTGGGTGTTCTCGGTTCTTCCTCCGAGACGGCGAAGGTCAAATCCTTTCTGGACGATCCGGACCACAAGGTGCGGGAAGCCGCCGACGAGGCCATGGTCAAGCTCTCGGAGCTGGAGTACGCGACCCTGAGTTCCCCAGCGATAGCCACACCACCTCCGCCAGTACCGGATCCTCCTGCTCCTCCCTCCCCAGCCCCTAAGGTCCTGGCGGTCCCCGGGCCTCCGACTCCTCCCGCCTCGACTCCGGCGCCTCCCGTCCCGCCCGTTGCGAGCGCACCCAGACCTCCAGCTATCCCGGCCCCTACCCGGCTGCCACCGACGCCGGCGCCACCGTCGGCCAGGCCCTCCCCCACGGGGGCGCTCCGAACAGGCGGTCTCTCTCTCAACCCTTCACGCTCCGGGACATCGCCGGGTCTGAGTGGGGCCCGTTCCACTCCGTCGTCGTTCAGCTCGGGCCTCATCAAGAAGCCGGGGTTCAAGTCGCCCTTTGGCAAGACCAAGACCGAGGCAACGGCCAGCCGGCTCGACGATCCGCCCTTCGCTGACAAGATGAACCCGGAGGAACGGGCCAAGCTGGACAAGCTCCTGAAGGCCCTCTCGGGGGGAATTCTGTCGACTGTGGAGAAGAGCCGTATCGCCGAGCGAGGCTTCAAGTGCTACGAACTTGTCCTGAAGCGGTTGCAGCTGCCCGAGGCTTCCGTCCAGATTGGAAGGGCCCTGTTCTTCATGGCTGCAAACGATCGGGCCATGGCTGCCGCGGAGCTGAAGAAGTGCCCCAGGGACGCCGTCATGGCCCCTCACATCGAGCCGCTCTTGATCCGTGCGCTGTCAGAGGAAGAGATCACCGTGATCCGGGAGACCAAGGAAGAGGTGGTCGCCGAGGCGACTGGCCAGGACCGGTTCCCTCCGGAGGTCTTCCAGCTCGTCTACGGCACCATTCGACGTGGTAAGGCGATGATGGGTGAGCTTGACACTCCTCAGCGGTCAAAGCTGAAGATCAAGCTGGATCAACTCAGCCGCCTGCTCGAGGCCGGAGACGTGGAGGAGGGTCGAGACGCGGCCCTGGTCCTGAAGCGGGATATCACTCGCCTGACAAACGCGCTCAACGAGAAGAGTGGCAGGAAGTAGTCGCCCTCCAGCCAAATCGATCGGGCGCAGCCGTCATCCGTTCATGGTTCGCTGGCTTCCGTGGTCAGATTTGCGAGCCGCTCGCCCTACTATGGATGCCCGCATCCAGGACGACTGAATGGCCGAGTTTTCCCGATCCGTTCGTCCTACTATGGATGCCCGCATCCAGGACGACTGAATGGCCGAGTTTTCCCGATCCGTTCGTCCTGAGCCTGTCGAAGGATGA
>JAJFLN010000447.1 GCA_021772705.1 Candidatus Cloacimonadota bacterium
CACTTTGCCCTGTGCCAAGGTACAGCACCTCCTCCGCCCTGCCCCTGCAATATCGCGCAGAAGAGGGGGAATTCAAAGATTAAAACGCACTGCTGCCGGGTCCCGGAGCGGGTCCCAGAGCGCCGCGATGTTAGCACAGCGACAGTAAGCTGTCAACGTAACACCTGGGTTCCGGGTGCATGTCACCCAGGGGGTCCCCTCCTCCGTTCGCCCCACTATGGATGCGGGCATCCATAGTGGGGCGAACGGATCCGGAATAGGCCAGGGGAGACCCCCTACGGGACATGCACCCGCCATACCCGAGACAACCCCAGATCCCCCAGACGAGGGTTGAGCAGGTTGCCAGGAGACACGATGGGCATTCGGTTCTCGTCGTCTACTGGCTGCTGGCGAACTTCACCCGATTCCGGCTCGTCGTGAGGAGGGGGTTGGGTGAGGGGGCCATCCCTGGGAAGCCCGACGCCAACTCCCTGTCTTACCCGTTCCCTGACACCCGTCGCCCGACTCCCCGCCTTACTCCTATCGCGAGCAGCGGCAGCATGAGGATCAGTAGATCCACCGGAACGGTCCCGTTGTGCCCGGTCTTGCCGTCCCGGGGAAGGGCGCAGGCCGAGGCGCCTGAGCCGGCCTGAGGGACGCTGCCGAGTGTCACGCCGTTGCCGCCCGTGGTGGGTGCCGTGCCGCCGGCGAAGACGGAGACGGAGGCTGTGCTCGAGTTGCTCTGAGCGTCGGTGACGGTGACTGTGAAGGAGTAGGTGCCGGCCACCCTGGGAATGAAGGTGGCCTGGGAGGCCGTGCGGCTCGACAGGACCACGGGGGTACCTGCCGTCTGGGTCCAGAGGAAGGTCAGGCCGCTGCCATTCAGGGACTGGCTCGTACCGGCGTCGAGGATGACGATTGTATCCAGGGCTGCCCGGACGACCTCGTTGCCGCCGGGAGAGCCGCCGTTGATCCGGGCCAGGGGCGGGGACGTGGTGCCGTCGACGACGGTGACCACCATCTCGTCGGTGGGCGACGGGAGACCGTCGGTGTTCTGGACCGTGAGACCGAAACGGTAGTTGCCCGTGATGGGGGCCGTGAAGGTCGGTGATGAGCTCCGGGCATCGGGAAGGAGCGAGACGTTGGTGCCGTCGGTCTGAGTCCAGGTGTAGCTCAGGGGGGTCTTGTTCTTCGGGTCGAAGCTCTGGTTTCCGTTGAGCTGGACCGTGAGGGACGAGGTGCCGAGGAAGGCCGTTTGATCCTGACCGGCGTTGGCGACGGGGATCTGACTTGTGGAGGAGTTGACGGCGACCTGGACCGGGTCGGCGGTAGACTCGTTGACCCCGTCGCTGACGACGAGGGAGAACTGGTAGAGCCCTGCTGCGTTGGGAGTGAACACCGGCGTGGGACCGGTCTGATTGCCCAGGGTCACGTTCGGGCCGCCGGTCTGCGCCCAGCCATAGAGGAGGGGGGCCCCGTCGGCGTCGAAGGAGGCTGAGCCATTCAGGTTCACCGGTGTGCCCACGTTGCCGATCAGGTCCGTTCCGGCGTTGGCTACCGGGACCCGGTTGCTGCCGTCGTCGACGGTGACGGTGACCTTCCCGGCCTTGGAGTCCACCCGGCCGTCATTGACGACGAGCTGGAAAGCGTGGACGCCGGTCAGGGCGGGAGTGAAGATCGGCGCGGCGCTGGTGACAGAGGAGAGCACCACGCTGGAGCCCTTGATCTGGGTCCACCGGTAGGTGAGGGGATCCCGGTTGGCATCGGAGGAGGCCCGGCCATCGAGAGTCACCGTGGCGCCCACCGTGACGGTCTGATTGGCTCCAGGCTGGGCTGTTGGGACCGTGTTGGTGCCGTTGACAGTGATGCAGACCTCGCTGGGTGCGGAATCCCGGGCCGGATCGCCGGTGGGAGAGTCGTTGACCACGAGCTGGAAGGTGTAGACGCCCTCCTGGAGTGGCGTGAATGTCACCTGTTCGTCCTTGGAGAAGACAGTCGAATCCGGTCGCTTGGGTATCGAGTTGAGCGTTACTGTCTGGGGGCCCGAGATGAAGGTCCATCGGTAGTTCAGCGTATTGCCATCGGCGTCGCTGCTGACCCGGCCATCGAGGGTGACCACCGTGCCGGTCCGGGCCGTCCGGTTCTGACCGGCGTTGGCAGTGGGCAGCCGATCGTTGGCGCCGCCGTTGACGATCAAGCCGGTCCTGGCCGTGCCCGTGTTGCCGCCGCTGTCGGTGACCGTGAGCTGGATCGGATAGAACCTGGCCTGGACCGGTGTGAAGACCGGCCGGGATGTCGTGGCGTTCGCTGGGGCCGGCAACGTACCTGACACGGGTATCCAGGAGTAGGTGAGGGTGCCTCCATTCGGGTCCCGGCTCCCGTCGCCGATGAAGGTGACCGGGCTGCCGATGTCGACGGTCCTGAAGGGGCCGGCGTCGGCCACGGGGGAGACGTCCAGGATGGTGATCTGCAGCCGGTTCGGGAAGCTGTCGGTCCGGCCGTTGTTGACGGTCAGTTCGAACTCGTAGACCCCGGCGGCCAGGGCCGTGAAGTCCGGCGTGACCGTGGCGGAGCCGCTGAGGGTGACCACCGGTCCCGAGACCTGCCGCCACCGGTAGGTCAGGGGCAGGCCTCCCGGGCTGGAGGAGGAGCCGCCATCGAGACGGATCTTGCCCGGTGGTTCGGACCGAGGCGTTCCTGGGCGGGAGATGGGCCGGTTGTCGTTCGGGTTGTTCGGGTCCGTGCCGTCCAGGAACTCCTGCAGGTTGCTGCGCCCGTCGCCATCGTTGTCCAGGGAGGCATCCCTGGGGTCCGCCGCGTTCAGGCCGTTGCCGTTCTCGAAGGAGTCCGGGATGCCGTCGGCGTCGCTGTCCAGGGGGTCCGCCGGGTTGAGATCCACTGTCGCCGAGCTCGTATCAGCCGGGTCATTCACGTCCCGGTAGACAGCCCGGATCTGGTGGGATACGGCCCCGGCCTGCAGCAGGTTGTCCCCCATGTTGGGGTTCGCCGGGAAGACCAGCGCCGACGACAGGGGGTTGCCCGTGTTGCGGAAGATGCCCGTGTTCAGCCCTGTCTCGACGAGGGTGACCACTTCCTGATCCGTCGTGGACAGATCTTCCACCGTGGCCGTCACGGTCTCGGCGACTCCAATGGAGCGGTTCGAGTCCCGGTCTCTGACGCTGACGATGATCCCGTCCCGATCCCGGATGTAGGAGGTGACGGTGACGCCGCTGGCGTTGACGAAGGTCACGGCCGAGACCTCCTGGAAGACGACCTGCACCGTCAGGCTCGGAGCGTCGCTGCCGTCGTCCCTGTCCCGGTAGCGGTAGCTGACGGTCTCCTGGGCGCCGTTGCCGAGCAGCTCCAGGACGCCGTTGCCCTGGGAAGACACGGTGGAGATTGCGGTACGGATGCCGGACTGGGATCGGAAGATGCCTGTGTCGGGTGCGGTCTCGAGGGCCACCAGGCTCTCCAGGTCACCCGTGACGGCCGAGAGGGTGACGATCACGCTCTCCCGCACGGAGGGGTTCCGGTTCTCGTCCGGGTCGGTTACCTGGGCGAAGAGGTTCTCCACCGAAAGGAGGAAGCGCGACTGGGCGACACCATCGGCGTCGACGGCCTCCAGTATCGCCGCGGTCTGGCGTATCCGGGTCCGGACCTGGTTCTGGCTCCTGTCGAAGCTGAAGTCCTTGTCGATGTAGGTCGCCAGCAATGACGCGCCGTCAGTAGTCTGGATGACCCGGTCGTTGGACGTCGCCGGGGCGATCAGTGAGGGCATGCCCGTCCCGTTGCGGAACGTGTCGGAGTTGTTATTGAGCTCCTGAAGAGTGAGGCTCTCCTGATCGCCGATAGCTCCTCCGGGCAGAATGACCTGGAGTGTCACTACCAGGGACTGGGGGCTCGATCCATCGGAGTTTTCGTCCGTGTCCCGGACCTCGACGAAGATCTCCTCGCTCAGAGCTTGGTTGGAAGCCACGGCGTAGCCAGGTTCGGTGGCGACGATGGAGCCTGGTGAGGATCGGGTGAAGAAGATCCTGCTGTTGGCTGAGTCCGTGAAGATCGGTACCGATACGGAGGTGGAGTCCGTGGCGTCCTGGGCGTCGGTGTAGGAGCCGATGACGAGACCGCCGCTGGAGACCTCCAGGAGGTTGTTGCCCGAGATCCGGGGACCGATCACGGAGGTCAGAGGCGCGGGGTTCCGGAAGGAGGCGCTGGAGGAGGTGGTCTCGAAGAGGTCCAGGGACTCGCTGTCACCCACTGGGGACGAGAGGATCGTGGCTCGAATCCGCTCCTGCACAGTCGGGTCCCGGTTCTCGTCGATGTCATCGACGGTGACGAAGATTCCGCTGATGCCGACGGTGTAGAAGGAGACGGTCTGCCCCTGATCGTTGGTCATCCGCGCCGTGGCAGTCGTGGGCGCCAGGGTGAGTGTCGACGCGGCGTTGAGAACCACCACCGTCGTCGGCTGCATGTCCCGGTAGCTCGCCGTCACGGTGGCGCCGTCCCGGGTCTCCAGAATGGTGTTCGTCGTGATGGCGATGGCCACGGCGGAGGGGACCCGGCCGATGGCGGGCACTCCGGTAGAGGTTGTGTTCAGGTTCCGGAAGACACCGGAGTTGAATGACGTCTCGGCAAGCTGCACATCGACCCGGTCGCCGATCGAATCGGTGAGCGTGACCAGAACGGACTGGGCCGAGGAGGCGTCGGTGTTCTGGTCCGGGTCCGTGACGGTGACGAAGAGATCGTCCTGGCCGATCCTGTAATTGGAGACCACCGTACCCGTGGCGTTGGTCAGCTGAATTGTGCCGGCCGTGACGGGCACCACCATGGTCGTCGTGGCGCTGGCCCGATCCGTCAGGTCCACCCGGTCGATGTAGGAGGCCTCCACTGTTGAACCGCCACTGGACTGCAGGGTGCCGTCGCCGTTGATGGCCGTGTCGATGACGGAAGGTACGCCGGTGACGCTGTCGAAGAAGCGGTCGTTGGTGGTTCGCTCGTTCAGGTTGAGGATCTCCGTGTCTCCCGTGGAGTTGTTCCGCAGGGTGACCTGGACCGTCTCGGTGGTGGAGGGGTTCAGGTTCTGATCCGGGTCTTCAACAGTGACGAAGATCGACTGCTGACCGATCAGGAACTGCGACGTCGCCGTGCCTCTCGAGACGGAGGTGAGGGTCACCCGGGCCTGGGTCCTCTGGATGTCCATCCGGATCGTGGTGGTCGTCACGTCCGTCGGTTTCGTGTCGAAGTACCGGGCCGTCACGATGGCCCCGGCGCCGACCTGCAGGGTCCCGTCGTTGTCGCTACGATTCCCGATCCGGGTCGGCAGGGGAGTCAGATTGTTGCGGAAGATGCCCGTGTTCGTTGATGTCTCCGTCAGGGTCAGGGACTCCTCGTCGGCCGTCAGGCTCGATGTCAGCCTCACCTGTCCCGTCACGGTCTCCCGGGTGAGGGGGTTGGTGTTCTGATCGGCGTCGACGAGGCGGATGAAGATCGGCTGGAGCCCGATGATGTATGAGCTGACCGGGTTGTCGTCCCTGTCGGTGAAGACCGGGAAGCCCACCAGCGCTGGCCGGGAGGTGGTGGCCCCCGGATTGGTCGACCGGCGATCCACGGGATCGTCCACGTCCACATAGGTGGCGATCAGGGTCGAGGCCTGAGCGGTCTGGAGGACTCCATCCTCGACTCGTCCGTTGTCGACGACGGAGCTGATACCGGGAGACACGTTTCGGAACTCGCCGGAGTCGGTCCGGGTCTCCACCAAGATCAGGGTTTCCACGTCGGAGGTCACCCGGTCGCTGAAGGTGACCTTCACGGACTCCGATACGGAAGGCAGCTTGTTCTCATCCTGGTCTCTCAGGGTGAGGAACACCCCTTCCCGGCCGATGATGTACGGCGTCGTTTGAGGTACGCCGGCGGCATTGCTGAAGAACAGATCCGAGGCCAGGGTCTGGGTCACGGCGACCGTCGCCGCAGCCGTCGATCGGTCCACCGGGTTGGAGCTGTCCTGGTAGGTCACGAGTATTCGCGAGCCGTCCTGTGTCCCGAGAATGCCGTCGTTCACCAGGGCTGTGGTCACCCGTGTCGGAAGGCCGACCAGGTTCTCGAAGACGGTGCTGGAGCTGGTCAACTCAGCCAGGGTGACGCTCTCCACGTCCTTCGTGTTCGGGTCGCTGACGGTGACGTTCACCACCTGGGTGCTGACGGGGCTGCTGTTGGCGTCGGCGTCGGTGACTCTGATGAAGATGGAGCGTCCCGCTCCGGAGCCGATGAAGTAGCTCGACACCGTACCCAGGGCCATCGGCCCGGCGATGAAGTCGACCCGGGAGGCCACCTCCGGGAGAATCATGGTCGCCGACGACTGCTGCGTGTCGGCCACGTCGTTGGGGTCGACGTAGGTGACCCGGATGATCGATCTGTCGACCGTCTCGATCTGACCGTTGTTGGCTGCCGGGACGGCGATGTTCGACGTCAGGGGCTGGCTGGAACCTAGAGAGGAACCGCAGAGGGACAGAGAGTTGCGGAAGACGCCGGAGTTACAGTTCGTCTCCACCAGGGTGAGGGTCTCCGTGTCGTTCGTGACCGTGGCCGTGACGGTCACGGTCAGAGTCTCGCTCACGTTCGGGTTGCCGTTCTGATCCGCGTCATTGACGGTGACAAAGACCTCCTGGCCGATGGCGTAGGTGGTGCGGGCCGATCCGTCGATGGAGGTGAATGCCGTTGTGCTGTTGCCGGCGGTGATCCGCGCCGTGTAGCGTCCGCCTGGAGTGACGAAGATCTGGTTCCGGCGAGCGCTGAAGAAGCTGACCGTCAGGTTGTCTCCGTCGAATGCCTCCAGGGCGGCGTTGTTCGGATTCCCGTTGCCCAGGAGCAGCGAGATTCCGGCGGCGTTCCGGAAGACCCCTGTCGACAGGGTTGTCTCCTGGAGACTGAAGGTGACGCTGTCCCTCGGGCTGGAGACCGTGACCTGCACGGACTGTTGGGTGCTGGCGTTGGTGTTCTCCTCGTCGGCCCGGAGGGTGACGAAGAGGGTCGGAAACAGGGGGTCCTTCGTCACGGGCACGGTCAACTGTTCCGTTCCCACGGCGTCGGTGATCTTCAAAGTCGGCGCCGTGGTCCCTGGGCTAACGAACACGGAGGCGAGGGCGAAGCTGAAGTCGTTAACGTCCTGCGGGTCCGTGTAGTTGGCCGTGATGGTCGAATTGCCCGCCGTCTGCAGCTTGCCGTCCGTGATGGCCAGGCCGATCTCGGAGGCGAAGCCGAACTGGTTGCGGAACTTGGCCGTGCTGGCCCCCGTCTCCCGGAGTTGAACCGTCTCGGAGTCTCCCGTCACGCTGTCAAGCAGCGTAGCGTTGATGAAGTCCACCGCCAGGGGGTTCTGGTTCCTGTTGGCGTCGTCGACGGTGATGAAGATGCCGTTGGAGCTCCCCTGGGCGCCGATGGGGAACTGGGTCCGGATGTTGCCCAGGCTGTCGGTGAAGGTCGTGACCGAGCCGCTCGGATTCAGAGTGATCGCCGCCGTGTCCTGGCTGGTGTCCGCCGGATCTCTGGGATCGATGTAGACCGCCGTCACCGTCGATCCACCGGCAGTGTCGAAGGTGTCGTTCCTGCCAGCGGCGGGTTGAATGGCCGTGGCGAAAGGCGCCGTGTTCCGGAAGGTCCCCAGCGCGTTGGCCAGCTCCCGGAGCAGCAGCTCTTCCCGATCTCCTGTCAGGGCGTCGGTCACCACCACTGTCAGAGTGTTGGTCGTCACGGGAGCCGAGGCCGCCGGCGGTGTCGGTGGCGCTGTGGCGCCCTGATTGATCCAGGAGATCAGGGTCTGGGTCTCGTTGGCCTGCTGCACCAGCGGGGGATCGCCGAAGCCTCCGGTGTGATTGATCCGGCCGTCGATGGCCTGGATCAGCAGGCTCGCCGGGCCATCGCCGGGAATGGTGGGATTACCGTTCGTGCCGCCCCGGATCAGGTTGGCGAAGCTGGTCAGATCCAGGTTGCCCGACGGATTCACGGCGTCGTGGCATCGGCTGTTGGAGCAGCTCCGGTCCAGGAGCGGCAGGATGTCACCGGTGAACTGCAGGCGCTGATCCGGCTGACTGTCCTGGACCCGCTGGGAGATCCAGATGCTGATCAAGCGAATCTGCGCCGCTGACAGGCCCGAGTTGCCTCCCGTGTGGGTGAGCTGCCCCTTCAGTATTCTCACGACCCGGCTGTCGGGTCCGTTGCCCGGGATGATCCGGCTGTTGGACACGAAGGCCGTCTGAGACGGCTGAGTCATGTTGAGGCCGCCGCTCGCAGTGGCGCTGTCGTGGCACCCGGCGGTGTCACAGCGTCCTCGGAAGAGGGGGATCTCCAGCTCCTGGGTGTAGTTCACCGACGATGGAGTGGTGGGTGGAATCGAGCCCTGGTCGATCCAGTTCTTCAAGAGGTCGAACTCCCCTGAAGTGGCCACCGTCGGCACGGCGCCACCCTGATGGACTGCCTGGCCGTTTAGCTTCCGGGTGATCAAGCTGCCGGAGCCGTTGCTGACGATGAAGACCTGTCCGCTGTTGCCGCCCTTTTTCAATGACTCGAAGCCCGTCAAGTCCAGGCCCCCCTGATTGGGGGAGGGCGTTCCCGCCGGAGGCAGAGCACCGCTGGTTCGGCCACTGGGGCTGTGGCACTTCCAGCAGGCCCGGTTGAACACCTTCTGAACCTGGCTGTCGAAGTCCACCTGTGAGGGGAGGATGGTGCCCGTCGTGGCCGACATCCGGTCCCCGTCCTGGATGGTGACGAACAGGCCGTCCCTGGGCACCACGTACTGGGCGACCTCGTTGCCGTCGCGATCCGTCAGCTTCGTGGTCGAGGCGGTGATGAACCGCAGGACCATGATCCCCGTGGAGAAGTCGTTCGGGTTCGTCGTATCCACATACTGGGCCAGCACGGAGTTGCTGTCGAAAGCCTGCACCACCGTGTCTCCCGTGGTGGCCCCCGTGCCGGAGAAAGAGGACTGTACGCCGACGGCGTTTCGGAACACTCCCGTATTGTTGGACGTCTCCAGAAGCTGGACCGTTTCCTGGTCGTTGTTGATCTGGTTCCGGATCAGGACTGACACGGTCTGGCGGCTGTTGATGTCGTCGTTCCGGTTCCGGTCCTCGACGGTGACGAAGATGGGGTCCACGCCGATCTTGAACTGTGTCGACGGTGTCCCGTCAGCCAGGGTGAACCGGGTGGTGGAGTTCGTCGACGCCAGCCGCATCCCGGCGAAGGAGAAGCTCGTATCGCCGCTGCTGTCGTTGTCCTGGTAGTTGGCCGAAAGATTGGCCAGGTTGGCTGTCTCCAGGATGCCGTTGTTGTCGCTCCGGGCTCCCAGGACCGTGGCCAGTCCTGTTGTGTTCCGGAAGATGCCCGTCGAGTTCCCGGTCTCGGTCAGGGTCAGGACTTCCAGGTCCCCCGTGATGCCGTCCACCACGTTGATCGTCACGGTCTGAACCGTCAGGGGGTCCGTGTTTTCATCGGCATCGGTGACGGTGACGAACACCGCTTCGCCGCCGATCAGGTAGGTGTCCTTGACCGTGCCTGTCGTGTCCGTGAACGCCGTCTGACTGCTTGTTTGCTGCCCGTTGACCTCCGCTGAGGCGCTAGTCACATCCGATGCGTCGCCCGGGTCGGTGTAGGTGGACGTCACGATCGCTCCGCCCGTCACCTCCAGGCTGCCGTTGTTGTCTGCCCGGGCGGCGAGCTGGAAGGCGATGCCCGTGGCGTTCCGGAAGATGCCCGTGTTGTTCCCCGTCTCCTGGAGAGTGATGTTCTCTGTGTCGCCCGTGGAGCTGACTCTCAGGGTGACGGCAACGTTCTGCTGGCTGCTCTCGCTGATGTTCCGGTCCCCGTCGATGACGGTGACGAATGCCTGATCGATGCCCAGGGTGTAGGCCGAGACGGCTCCTCCGCCGGTGTTGGTGAACCGGGTGGTGCTGGCGGTCCGGAACTTCATCACCGTCGTGCCCGTTGCCGTGTCGCTGTTCACCGGGTCCGTGTAGTTGAACCGGATCGTTGCTTCGTCGGCGGTCTCCAGGACGCCGTTGTCTCCCGTGGGCGCCACGTTGCGCACCGATGGCAGCCCGGCCGTATTGCGGAACTGCCCACTTGCGATGGCCGTCTCCTGCAGCGTCAGGGTCTGGGTGTCCCCCGTGGACTGGTCCGTGACGGTGACGGTGACGGAATCCACCACTGCCGGGCGGGTGTTCCGGTCACTGTCGGTGATACTGACGAATATGGGGTCCACGCCGATGGCGTAGAAGAACTGCTGGGCACCGGCGGAGTTGGTGAACTGGCCGCTGCTGGCCGTCGGTGTCAGGCGGATCGTTGCCTGTCCCGTCGAAGTGTCGCCGGAATCGTCCACGTCGGCGTAGCTGGCTGTCAACAGAGCCCCGGGGGCTGTCTGAATGGTCCCGTCCTGGTCGTTCCGATTCCCGGAGGCCGTGGCGACGCCGAACTGGTTCCGGAAGACTCCCGTGTCATTGCCTGTTTCCCGGAGGGTGATGGTCTCCGTGTCGCCGTTGAAGCTGCTAGTCACGGTGACCAGCACCGTCTGTTGACTCGAGGCGATCTTGTTCTGGTTGCCATCGGAGACGGTGACGAAGATCAGCTCCGACCCCAGATCAAAGATGGACTTGGCGTTGCTGTTCAAGTCCGTGAACTGGGTGGTGGACGCCGACAGGACCTGGACGGCGCCGGCGTTGGTGTCACTGTCGCTGACCGTGGCTCCCGTGGCCGCATCGGTGCCCGAGATGGCGATGGAGGCTGTCTGGATTTGATTATCCGCGTTGGCTGCCACTGCAACATTGAAGACGTAGGTGACGATGGTCTCTCCTGCGATGCTGGCCGGCAGGCTCTGGGGTGTGACGGTGAGACCGGCGCCGCTGAAGGAGAGGGTCGCCGTGTCGAGGGTGAATCCGTTTTCCCCTGCATTGACCACCTGGAAGCTGGCGATGAAGGACTGGCCCGTCGAGACCCGGGCCGGGGCATCGAGGGGAAACACCACCACCTCTGCAGGGAAGGGCAGGTTCACTGTCCCGCCGGCGACGGTGGTGTTGTTGTTCTCGTTGGACTCCGTGATGGCCGATCCCGTGTCGGCGATGCAGCCCACGAAGTAGCTGCCTGGACGGGTCCCGCCGGGAATCGGCAGTGTCCGGTTGGTGTCGGTGAACGAGGCGTTGGTCGTCAGAGAAGAGACGGTGTAGCTGCCCAGCAGCGTATCCGTGCCGTCCACGGTCTCGTCGATGGACAGGAAGTATCCGTTCTGGAAGCTCGTGGAGATCGTCGCCGTGCTGTTGTTCTGCACCGTGGAAGAGACCACCAGGTTCAGGGCTCCCCCGGAGACGATCAGGCTGGTCACAGCCAGGTCCGGTTGCTGGGCCAAGGCCTGGGCCGGAACGCCGAGGCAGATCAGCGCCGCCAGCAGCCCCTTCAGGAGCGTCCCGGCCTGGGTGGAACGTGCGGAATGGGGAAGGTATCGCACGATGTGGTGCAGGAGGTCTCGAATCTCGACGGTTGGACGCCCACTGGCTTGGGACGCCCCCACCTCCGTGCAAAATCGGGGCCGCATGCGCCTATGTTACGGCACCGGGAGCCCCGGAACCAGAGATACGGAAGAGGAAGAGGGGCTGCTCCAGTCCTTTCCAGGACGTGAAAACTCGCCTGAGTTGTTGAAGCTGGGACGTTGTCCCAGACCCTACCAGAGGGCCGATGGCCCTTTGGCGAGGTCTGGAGCAGCGCTCCAGCTCCAACCGAAATCCGGTCCTTTCCAGGATGTGAAGGTTCGTCCGAGTTGTTGAAGCTGGGACGTTGTCCCAGACCCTACCAGGGGACCCAGGTCCCCTGGACCCCAGCTTGACCGGCCTGGAAATCCAGCTGTCAAATGGGAGTCCAGAGGGCCGATGGCCCTTTGGCGAGGTCTGGAGCAGCGCTCCAGCTCCAACCGAAATCCGGTCCTTTCCAGGATGTGAAGGTTCGTCCAAGTTGTTGAAGCTGGGACGTTGTCCCAG
>JAJFLN010000448.1 GCA_021772705.1 Candidatus Cloacimonadota bacterium
AAAGCCGCCGTTGCCCGCAGGCAGGGGGACGGGAAGGGTATCTCGGGGACCCTCGGATATCGCAATGCCGTGGCTCGGCTGCAGAAGGAGACAGCGTTCTTCCTGGTCCTGAATCCGGGCCCTGTCTCGGAGTTCATGGAAAGCCCAGCTGGACAGCCTTCCTCCTCGGAACCCTCCGCCTCCGATACGGCGGGCGACCCCCAGGCCATGGTGGCCCAGCTTGCCGGCCAGGTGAATCCCAGGGAGCGGGCGCTGGACATGGCCCGGATGGTCCAGTCCGTCTGGGCGCAGTTCGTCTACAAGGGCAAGCTCTCCCACTTCGACCTCCACGGCTCTCTCGATCCCGACGTGCCGCTCCATCCGCTGATGGCCTCCGCCACGAGCCTTCAGCCCCTTCGATCTCCCGGCATGGCCAGCATTCACGCTCCCATGTTCCTGGCCGGGTACTTCCCGACCCTCTCGGAGGAGAGCGCCGACCCGGCCGCCAAGGCCCGGATCGAAACCTTCAACCGCATGCGCCACACGGCCATGATGATGCTGGGCCTTAACTACGACCTGGACGTGAAGCCCTGGATGGGTAATGAGATGGCCCTGTCGATGCTCTGGGACGGGAAGCTGCCTCAGGTCGCTCTCCTCTGCGCCGTCTCCGACGAGGGAGCCGCTGGGGCGACGATGGAGCGGGTGACGGCGAACTTCAAGGGCAGCTTGAAGTTCAAGTCGCAGAAGGTGGCCGGCAAGACCGTCGTTGTCGCCTCCCTGTCGAGTCGCCCCGGCATCAGCCCCGCCTACACGGTCTCCGGCGGCTTCCTGATCTTGAGCAGCGGAGTTCAGGTCATGGAGAGCCTGCTAGATAGGGGGGACAAGCTCGCCGACGCAGCCGGATTCGCCAGCCTCTACTCGGTTCTGGGAGACAACCGTTTGCAGCTCACGGGTTACCTGGCCACGGACCTGCTCGAGCGCCTCGCCGCCCACGGCGGACCCCGATTTGCCCAGCTCCAGGTGGAGATGCAGAACAGCTGTCTCAAGAACCTGCTGGCTCTCCGGGGGAGCCGGTTGAAGATCGATAAGGCCCTCTGTCCAGCCGGCGGCGCCTACAGCCAGGATGACGGGCGGTTCCAATGTTCAATTCACGGCCGGCCAGGCAGCCTGAACCCTCTGCCATCGGCGGAGGAAGATCCCCAGCTTGCCGCGGCGCGTCATTTCAAGCAGATGATGGGCAGCATCGCCCTGGGCCTCACGATGAGTGAACCCGGCATCTACCGGTTCACCACGGTCTTCAGGAAGCGATGAGATCCGGGGCCCGCGCAAGAATAACTACACAGTTTCGCATCCCATCTTCAGGCCGTCTTCGACCGCTCCTCAATCGCGGAATCCTCGACGTAGCCCACTACGCCTCCGGTCCCGCTCGCTCAAACCAGTCGAATCCGACCCAAATCTGGGCGCGACTTCTGCCCATTTACTCTTGCGCGGCCCCCCGTTCCTTCGGCTCCCGGAGGAACACCATTCCCAGGACAGGCAGAAGCTGGAGCACGGCTGCGGCAGCGAAGAGGCTGTGTCCCCCCATCTTCTCGTAGAATGGTCCGCAGAGAGCCTGGGCTGCTATCCCGCCGAGGCCGAAGGACATGGCGGCAAAGACTGCCTGGCTGGAGTTCTGGATCTCCCTGGGAACGGACCGGTTCATCCAGACCACGCTGGCGCCATAGGCGGCCCCGAAGGTGAACCCGTGGAGGATCTGGACTGCGGCCAGAGGGATGCCGGCGGGCAAGATGGAAGTGAGGGCCCATCGCAGGGAGCCGATGCCATAGGAGAAGAGCAGGATCTTCTTCGGGCCGAACCGGTGAACCAGGGTCCCCAGGCAGCCCAGGATGGCTACCTCCAGAGACACTCCCCCTGCCCAGGAGAGTCCGATCCAGTATCCCGGGAGTCCGATGTCCGAAGCGTGGTTGGCGAAGTAGGTGTCGAATGGCACGCCGCAGCCGAAGTGGAACGCCGAGAGCAGCAGAAACGCCCAGACGTGCTTCTGCCCATACAGCGCCCTCAGGGGCAGCCCGGAAGCGGGAGGAGCTGGCACCTCCTGGATGGGGCCGTGGAGGTGGACCCAGAGGCTCGCCAGCAGGATCCACCAGAAGGCCACCATCAGTGGAATGGCCAGAGGGGCGATGATGTCCAGGAGCGCGCCGGTGGCGACCACTCCGGCAATGAAGCCGACGGAGCCCCAGAGTCGCACGGCGCCGAAGCCGGCAACCCCGATGTCCCGGTGCCCCAGAGCGAGGGCGTCCAGCAGGGGGCCGACGGGCGACCGGGAGAAGACAAAGAACAGGAAGCCCGCGATGAACCCCAGCTTGCCTGGAACCAGGGCCGCTACCAGCAGGCCCGTGACCGCTCCCATTGCCGAGAGCTGAACCAGTCCTCGGCGGCTGCCGGATCGGTCCGCCAGGTAGCCCCATACGGGGGGCGCCAGGAACTGTATCGCCAGGGCGATGGCCATGGTCGAGCCGATGTCGCCTCCGTCGAGGCCGATGCGCTTCATCGTCACCGGCAGGTAGGGAATGGCGATGCCGTGGGCAACGAAGTAGACGGCGTACAGGGCCGAGATCTGGCGGTGCGACAGGCTGTCGGCGGCAGAAGAACCGGAGGGTTTCAACTGTCCGGCGGCAGGGGGATGTCATGCCAGGGATGAGTCATGGCGCCGAGTATAGCCCATCCCCGGACCGGCCGGCCGGCCTGACCCTCGATCGGCCCGGGCGGCTCCGCTACCCCGCTGCCACGGGCCTCGGGTGGGAGCCGGGGACACACGACTGGACCCGAATTCCTGAGGTACCCGTGCTGCCTGGCAGCCGACGGCGAATTCGGGTCCAGTCGTGTGTCCCCGGATACCGGATACTCACGGGACATGAACGACTGAAGTGCAATTCCGAATTCCCGGTCGCCTGTCCCCTGTCCCCTGTTGGGAGCTCACCCGATCGATCGCGCGGAATCAGAGCCCACCAAGGGAGTACCTGTGGGATCAGCCCTCCATGCTCCTTCCCCGGATCGTCTCCGTCCCGTATAGTGGCCCCGGAGGTCGACCCAGAACATGAGCGATAGAAAGACGGCGCTGCACAGATGTCACGTGGAAGCCGGGGCCAGGATGGTCCCCTTCGCGGGCTGGAGCATGCCCGTGCAGTACGACGGGATACTGGCCGAGCATCGGCACGTTCGGGAGGCCTGCGGCATCTTCGATCTGAGCCACATGGGGGAGCTGTTCCTCCGGGGAGAGACGGCCACGGCGGACATTCAGTCCCTCCTGACCAACGAGGTGGCTTCCGTCGAGACCGGCCGCTGCGTCTACTCGCCCATGTGCAATGAGGCAGCAGGAGTGGTGGATGATCTGGTGACCTACCGTCTGGGCCCCGACGAGCACATGCTGGTGGTGAACGCCGGTAATCAGGAGAAGGATCTGTCCTGGATTCAGAGCCACGTTCAGGCCGGAACTGAAGTCGACGACCAGGGGGCCGCCACATCGCTTATCGCCCTGCAAGGGCCCCGGGCCGAGGCTGTGTTGAAGCGCCACTGCGCCGCAGCTATCGATCTCCCCTTCTTCCATTTGAAGCAGACCGAGATCGGCGGTGCCAAGGTGATTGTCTCCAGGACGGGATACACCGGCGAGGACGGGTTCGAGGTCTACTGCCCCAACGAGGCGGCGCCGGATCTCTGGAACCTCTTCATGGCCGAGGCGGAAGTGAAGCCCATCGGTCTTGGCGCCCGGGATACCCTACGGCTCGAGGCCCGGTTGCTGCTCTACGGCAATGACCTGGATGAGAAGACCAGCCCACTGGAGGCGGGTCTGGCCTGGACAGTGAAACTCGACAAGGGACCATTCGTCGGAAGGAAGGCCCTGTTGCGGCAGAAGGAGGAGGGGGTGCAGCGGAAGCTGGTCGGATTTCGCCTGACCGGACGAGGCATTGCCAGGCATGGGTACGAGGTCCTGGCCGGAGGCGAACCGGTAGGTGTCGTCACCAGCGGCACCTTCTCGCCCACCTTGAAGGAGAGC
Source organism: Candidatus Cloacimonadota bacterium (assembly GCA_021772705.1). Classification (GTDB taxonomy): domain Bacteria; phylum Muiribacteriota; class UBA6191; order JACPRK01; family JACPRK01; genus OFTM100. The sequence continues at coordinate 4,034 of JAJFLN010000448.1, forward strand.
CTGGGCCTGGGCTTTGTGACGCCGGCCCACAGCAAGACTGGCTCGGAGATTGCGATACGTATTCGAAAACAGATCGTTCCGGCGGTGGTCGTCAAGACGCCGTTCTATCGCCGGCAGAAGGACGCTTGAGTCCCCTCAGCCGGAGAGGAGGCGGCCGGGAACGGCAGCCGCTGGCGGAGGAAGTGAGGAGGAAGCAATAGTGGCTGAAGGTACTGAAGCTCGAGGATTGATCACTGTGGACCCGGAGATCGCCGAACTGGTGTCTCGAGAGGAGCTGCGTCAGATCGAGGGAATCGAGCTAATCGCCAGCGAGAACTTCACCAGCCTCGCTGTCCGGCAGGCCACGGGAAGCGTCCTGACCAACAAGTATGCCGAGGGTTACCCTGGCCGGCGGTACTACGGGGGTTGCGAGGTGGTGGACCAGGTGGAGTCCATCGCCATCGAGCGTGCCCGGTCCCTCTTCGGAGCCGAACATGCCAACGTGCAGCCCCACTCGGGTTCCCAGGCGAACCAGGTGATGTATGACGCCTTGATCGAGCCGGGAGACACGGTGCTGGCTATGAACCTGGCCCACGGTGGGCATCTGACCCACGGCAGTCCTGTCAACTTCTCGGGCAAGCGCTACGACATCGTGCCCTACGGCGTGGACCAAGAAACGGAGCGGATCGACTACGACGAGGTGGCCCGGCTGGCGGAGGAACGGAAGCCGAAGATGCTCCTCGCTGGCTGGTCAGCCTACTCCCGGATACTCGACTTTCCTCGTCTCCGGGCGATCGCCGATGCCGTGGGTGCCCTGATGGTGGTCGACATGGCCCACTTCGCCGGTCTGGTGGCGGCCGGGCTCCACCCCAACCCCTGCGAGTACGCCGACGTGGTGACGACCACGACCCACAAGACATTGAGAGGCCCCAGGGGAGGCATGATTCTCTGCAAGGAGAAGTACGCCAAGGAGATCGACAAGAACCTCTTTCCCGGAGACCAGGGTGGCCCCCTGATGCACGTCATCGCCGGCAAGGCCGTGGCCCTGGCGGAGGCGGCGACGGGGGACTTCCGGACCTATCAGGAGCAGGTTCTGAAGAATGCCCGGGTCCTGATCGATGCCCTGGTGGAGGAGGGGCTCCGAGCCGTCAGCGGCGGCACCGATACCCACCTGGGATTGATGGACGTCAGTGTACTGAAGCAGAGCGGAAAGAAGGCTGAGAAAGCCCTTGACGCCGGGGGGATTACTGTGAACAAGAATATGATCCCCTATGACAAGAAGAAGCCCTTCGTGACCAGCGGGATCCGGGTCGGATCTCCTGCTGTGACCACACGAGGAATGAAGGAAGATGACATGCGCCGGATCGCCGGCTGGATGGGAAAGATCTTGAAGGCCCGTGAGGACGAAGCGGTCATCGAGGCCGTCCGGCAGGAAGTGCAAGCCTTCGGCGCCAGCTTCCCGCTCCACGTGGCGGTAGACATGAAATCGACGAGGACGGTCTGAGTGGATTCGAGCAGAGGAGCACCCGGAGTGATCAAGAGCGCACCGTCTTCTGAAACATCCCCCGATGAGGGAAACCCGGAGGATCTTGACGCAATGAATGAGAACATCCCCAGCAAGCTGCGTTACACGAAAGATCATGAGTGGGTGGAGTTGATCGACGAAACTCATGCCCGGATCGGCATCACGGACTACGCCCAGGCCGAGCTGGGAGATGTGGTCTATGTGGAACTTCCCGAGGTGGGTACCGATTTCGAGCAGACCGAGACCTTCGGTTCCGTTGAATCCGTGAAGGCCGTGTCGGATCTCTACATGCCTCTGGGCGGCAAGGTGACAGAGGTGAACGGCGAGCTGGAGGATCAGCCCGAGCTGGTCAACAACTCCTCCTTCGTCGATGGGTGGATGCTGGAGATTGAGATCGCCGAGATCGATGAACTGGACACGCTCATGGGCTCTGACGACTACGAGGAGTTCCTCAAGTCCGAGCGGATCGCCCACGAGGACTCCGACGACGACGAGCCCGAAGGCGACGAAGATCGGGGCTGAGTTCTCCGATCGAGACGGAGTACCCCGGTGCGCCCAGGGCCGCCGAACGCTCCCATTCCCGGGAACGACAGCATGAAGCCAGAACACACCCATCCCTACATTCCCCTCACGGCCGCGGAAGAGCAGACCATGCTGCAAACCTGCGGCATGGCTTCCATCCAGGAGCTATTCGAGTGCATTCCCCCTTCGGTGAGGGAAGCCTTCCAGGCCGGAGACCTCCCGCCGAAGCCCCTCTCGGAAATGGAGGTGGTCAATGAACTCTCCCGCCTGGCCGACTCCAACCGCGGCAGCGACAGGCTCCTGTCGTTTCTCGGGGGAGGGTCCTACGATCACCACGTTCCCAGCATCATCAACACTCTGATCTTCCGCTCCGAGTTCGCCACGGCATACACGCCCTATCAGCCGGAAGTGAGCCAGGGAACTCTGCAGGCGATCTTCGAATTCCAGACCCTGATCTGCAACCTGACGGGTCTGGAGGCGGCAAACGCGAGCCTCTATGATGGCGCCACCGCTGTCGCCGAGGCCGCCCTGATGGCTTGCGGCGCAACGAGGCGGGAACGGATACTCATCTCCACCGGTGTCAACCCGAGGTACCGGGACGTCCTGTCCACCTACCTGCACGCCACTGACCGGGAGGAGACCCGCATCGAGTTGCTCCCATCGGGACGGACCTGCCCGGACTCCATCGAGGGCAAGGACGTGGCCGCAGTCATCGTCGCCAGCCCGAACTATATGGGCGTCATCGAGAATCTGGCCAGTCTGAGAGCCAGGCTGGACCAGAAGACCCTCCTCATCGTGGTTGCCTCACCCATCGCCCTGGGGCTCCTTGCACCTCCCGGTCCCCTGGGTGCCGACGTGGTCATCGGAGAGGGTGCCGTCTTGGGCGTGGGACAGAACTATGGCGGGCCGGGCCTGGGGTTCATGGCCGTCACCGGGGCCCTGACCCGACGGGTCCCCGGCCGCCTGGTCGGAATGGCCCGGGACGGCGATGGCAAGCGAGGGTATGTCCTGACGCTGCAGGCTCGGGAGCAGCACATCCGGAGGGCCAAGGCTTCGTCGAACATCTGCACGAACCAGTCCCTGGCCGCCCTGGCCGCTACGATCTTCCTGACCTCACTGGGCAAGACGGGGATGCGGAAGCTGGCCCGTCTCAACTATCACAAGGCTCACTTCGCCCGGAACCTGCTCTGCCAGATCCCCGGTGTGGTGCCGGCCCATGACGGACCCTTCTTCAACGAGTTCGCCGTCAGGCTTCCCGTGGCGGCCGGTCCCGTCCTCGAGCGTCTCCTGGAAGAAGAGGGAATCGTCGCCGGCCTCTCGCTGGCCTCGTACTACCCGAATATCGAGAACGGGTTGCTCGTCGCCGTCACGGAGAAACGGACTCGTCAGCAGATCGAGCGCCTCGGGGCGGCAATGAAGAAGGTGCTCTCATGACCCGTGGTGACGACAGCGTTCTGGAGAGGTTGATCTTCGAACTCTCGAGCCCGGGACGGCAGGGGTTACTCTTGCCCGAACTCGACGTGCCCGAAGACCCGTCTCTCGCCGAGATGCCTCCGGGACTGCTCCGGGAGGACCTGGACTTCCCTGAGGTCAGCCAGATTGACGTGGTGCGTCATTTCACCCGCCTGTCCGCCCTCAACTACCACATCGACAAGGGAATGTATCCCCTCGGCTCTTGCACGATGAAGTACAATCCGAAGGTCAACGACCAGATGGCCGGGCTGCCCGGGTTTTCCGGTCTGCATCCCCTGTTGCCAGACAGCTGCGCCCAGGGCGCCCTGGAGTTGATCCACCGCCTGGGGCAGTTCCTCGCATCCGTCGCCGGAATGGAGGCCTGCACGTTGCAGCCCGTCGCCGGTGCCCAGGGTGAGCTCACAGCGTTGATGATGGCCAAGGCCTACTACGCGCGCAAGGGCGAGAGCCGAACCCGGGTCCTGGTGCCTGACTCGGCCCACGGCACCAATCCGGCCAGCGCCGCGATGTGCGGATTCAGTGTCTCCGAGGTGCCCTCCAACCAGCGAGGCTCGACGGATCTGGAAGCTCTCAAGAAGGCCCTGGACGATCGAGTCGCCCTGGTGATGCTCACGAACCCCAACACGCTGGGACTCTTCGAGGAGGAGATCCTGGAGGTCATCCGGGCCTGCCACGACGTGGGCGCCAAGGTCTACTGCGACGGGGCCAACTCCAACGCTCTCCTGGGACACGCCCGGCCGGGAGACATGGGCTTCGATGTCATGCACTTCAACCTGCACAAGACCTTCTCCACACCTCACGGCGGTGGGGGGCCCGGCGCCGGCGCCGTCTGCTGTTCCCGGGACCTGGAGCCATTCCTCCCGGTTCCCAGGGTCCGTGTCCAGGACGAGGTCTACAGTTGGTCCCGGGACTTCCCGGACTCCATCGGGCCGGTCCATAGCTTTCATGGAAATTTCGGCAACCAGGTTCGGGCTTTCACTTACATCCTCTCCCTCGGTCTGGAGGGGCTGCGCCAGATCGCCACGGCGGCGGTGCTGAATGCCAACTATCTGAGGGTGAAACTCCAGGACAGCTACGAGCTGCCTTATGTCCGGACCTGCATGCATGAGTTCGTCTTGTCGGGCCGGCAATTCGCCCGGAAGAAGGGTGTGAAGACTCTGGATATCGGCAAGAGACTCCTGGACCTGGGATTCTACGCGCCGACGATCTACTTCCCGCTCATCGTCGAGGAGGCACTGATGATCGAGCCGACTGAATCGGAGAGCCAGGTCAGCATGGATCGGTTCATCGAGGCCATGTTGCAGATTGCCCGGGAGGCCGACGAGGACCCGGAGCTGTTGCGGAAGGCGCCTCATTCGACGCCCGTCGGCAGATTCGACGAGACCCGGGCCGCCCGGAAACCCATCCTCCGCTGGACCGGTGAGGAACCTCCTCCCATCGATCCCGCGTCACCTGATCGGAAATCTCCATGAGCCTCAGATTGATCTTCTCGCCACCCGCCCCGGGGGACGAGAACATGGCCGTCGATCTGGCCTTGCTGCGATCCGTCGGGCAGCGGCGGGCCGATCCGGCTCTCCGCCTTTACAGATGGGACGGCCCCTGGATCTCGTTCGGCCATTCGCAGCAGCTGGAAGGCGCCTTCGATCGGGCTGTCGCCGTCCGGGCCGGATGCCGATGTGTCCGGCGCCCCACGGGCGGCAAGGCGCTGCTGCACGGCCGGGACCTGACCTACAGTCTGGTGCTGCCCATGGACCACCGGCTGGCCCGGGGAACGGTGGTGGAGTCCCACCGGGCCATCGCCAGCTTGCTGGCCGACGCCCTGGCTCTCCTGGATATCGAGCCGGAGCTCACAGAGGGCGATCCAGGCCAAGATCCTGCCGTCTTGAGCTGCATGGAAGAGCCTAGACCCGAGACGATCTCCGTCGATGGCCGGAAGCTGATCGGCAGCGCCCAGACGCGAAGGGATGGTGGGCTGCTTCAGCACGGCATGATCCCACTGGAACCCGACGGCGATCTGCTGGCGGATCTGTTCCGCTGCCCCGGTGTCGCCAGAGACTTGCGGATAGAGCAGGTCCGGAGCAGGATGACGTCCCTCTCGGAAGCCGCTCCGGGAGTCGAGCTGCCTCAGCTCGCCGCCGCTCTCATCGCCGCCTTCAGCCGCGCCCTGGGTCCCGCCAGGCACGAACCTCTCTCGCCCCAGGAGATAACCGATGCCCGGGAGATCCAGGCCGGCATCGAGGTGCCCGATCTGGGGTAGGAGCGAGTCGGGGTGACGCCGCAGTCTTCCGGGGGGAGCTTGAACAGGGAACAGAGAACAGGCAATTGAGAATTCGAGGCCTTGGTCTCCG
>JAJFLN010000449.1 GCA_021772705.1 Candidatus Cloacimonadota bacterium
GACTCCGTCATGCCTACGACCCATACCGGCGCGCGGTCGAGATTGCCTGATTTCGCATCCACAAATGACGTCGTTCATAACGTAGCTCCTGGTTACGAGGGCATTCATGCCGCAGGCCCTTGCGGATCCCTTGTCTTGGCCGGAGTCCCTGACTGATGCGTTCCTCCGGCGACAGGCAAACCCGAGCCCCGCACTGTATCGACTGCCCCCATCCAGGAGTCGATACGCACGCTCCTCCAGCCTTTCCCAGAGACCAGAGCCTCCGCCCCATCCCCCGCGGTCCGACAGTCCGAAGCCCGAGGCCTGGCCTCATTCAGTTCCGGAAGTTCTGAGTATTCCTGGCGTAGTGCTTCCCGATGACCGTTCCTATGCCCACGTATCGCATCTCGGGATCGAGGATATGTGCCTTATGACCCGGGCTCTCCATGTAGCCCACCATCATGTCCTGGGCCAGCTCGATCGGGTCCTGGGCGGTTCGCTCGTTGGTGCCGGCGATGACCACGTTGGAGCCGAGCTTGTAGGGGAACTTGGCCAGGTTCTCCGAGGCGCTGGTGTACTGGACACCGCCGCCGGCAAGGCGCTTTCGGAGGGTCTCGTTCTTCTCGACCGGGCTCTCGTGGGCGAAGTAATTGAGGGCGTCCATTTCTTGGCTGTGGCGCCGGGCGACGGCATCCATCTTCGGGTCGGTCTGCAGCGACCTGAGGCCATTCTTCTGGCGAATGCGATTCAGCTCCTCAAGCATGGCCACCTCGTTGGCTGCCTCTTCCAGACTCAGGGGGTCCACCTTCGAGCGAAGGCTCGGATCAGCCGATGCTTTCTGCTGCTGGACAAATCGCCGCCGGACCTTGTCGTCCTCCCCATAGGACATGGGAGCCGATGGTCCGTCGGCCTTGTTGCTTGCCAGGACCTCCGGGGCGTAGTCGGTGCCATAGTCCAGGGGCGAGTCGTAGTCAGCCGGCAGGGAGCCGTCATCGGGGGCGCTGGGCCCGGAAGCATCGAAGCTGGAACCGGGAGCCGAGGGCCCCAGGGGAAGCCGCCTTCGAGGCTGTCGTCTGGGATAACTCTGCATGGGCCTGGCCCGACCGTTGAAGCTGAACTGAGGGGAGTCGATGGAGATTCGACCACCGCCAGGGCCTCCTGCTGCATCGAGGCGGAACTCGGGGGAGTCCACTGTCACACGACCACCCCGCTCGTCGCCGTCGATCATGACCCGGAACATCTTGGAGCAACCGATGGAAGCGAAAGCCGGAATGATCAGCAATCCAGCCAGTACCAGACGGGCGATGTCGTGATTTCGAGCCATACTCGAGCCTCCTCACGCTGGAATGGGCAGCATCCCAGACTGCTAGAAATTATGAGGATTGAAGAGTGGATCGTCAATCCCATCAGCAGAAATAGACTCCAGGACATGATCCCCGGTCCGAGGAATCAAGTCGCCCGGTACCGGGACTCGAAGGCCTGGGCCAGCCAGGCCAGCAGCCTGGGCGCCGAGGGCAGCCGATGGGCCTCGATCTGGGCTGCCAGGGAGGTGGCAATCCCCCTCAACTCCTGGGGAAACCGGGTGGAGATGTTGATGCCGACGCCCAGGATCAGGTGGTCCAGACGAGGGTTGTTGCCCGTTGTCGCAGCCTCTCCGAGAATGCCGCAGACCTTGAGGCCGCCGATGAGGACATCGTTGGGCTCCTTGACCGTGGCCTCGATAGAGAACCGGTCTCGCAGCACTTGCTGGACTGAAAGGGCCATCCGCACCGTCAGCTGGGGGGTGTTGTCGGCGGGACAGACGGGCCGGAGCAGGAACGAGCACCAGAGGCCCTCACCGGCCGGTGATAGCCAGGGATCTCCCTTCCGTCCCCGCCCCGCGGTCTGTTGATCCGACGCAATGATCAGCCCCTCCGGTTCTCCAGCTGCGGCTGCCGCCTTGGCCAGGTCGTTGGTGGAGCCCGTTCTCCCGTACCATCGAATGGCACTGCCCAGCAGCCGGCTGGTCCGATGGGCTTCGAAGTCAGCTTCCCTGTCTTCGAGACGGGACTCCGGCCGGTTCAGATCAGGCCTCCAGCTCGAGGCTGAAATCGAGGGATCGGGCCGAGTGGGTTAGAGCACCGATGGAGATGAGGTCTACTCCTGTGGCTGCGATGGCTCCGATGGTCTCCAGCGACACCCCGCCAGAGGCCTCGTAAAGCACGTCGTGACCCAGTTCATTCATGACGGCCTCCATGGCCTGGGGGGCCATGTTGTCCAGCAAGAGGATGTCGGCGCCGGCGTCCCTGGCGCTCCTGGCCTGCTCCAGGGACTCCACTTCCACCTCGATCCGGATGGGGTGGGGGGTGCCGGCTCTGGTGCGCTGGACCGCGTCGGCCAGATCGGCACAGGCCACACGGTGATTGTCCTTGATGAGAATCCCGTCAGAGAGATTGAAGCGGTGATTGTGGCCCCCGCCACAGCGGACGGCGTAGCGCTCCAGGGCCCGCAACCCGGGGGTCGTCTTCCGGGTGTCCACGACCCGCGCCTGACCACCCGCAGCTTGCACGAATCGAGCTGTCAGGGTAGCGATGCCGCTGAGACGGGCCATCAGGTTCAGGGCAATCCGCTCCCCTGTCAGGAGTGCCCGGGTGGCTCCCTCCAGGGTGGCCAGGGTTGCTCCAGCTTCGAACCGGCCTCCCTCGGCAATCGTCTCTGTCACACTCACCTGCGGGTCGAGTCGTCCAAAGAGTGGTCCCAGCACGACAGCACCGCATAGCTTTCCCGGCTCGCGGCTGATGATGCGGGCCCGGGCTCGGGAACTGGGGGGGATCAGCAAGTCTGTCGTCAGATCCCCGGAGGGCCCCAGATCTTCGGCAAGGGCCATGTCGATACAGTTCATCAGGGCGGCCCGGGTGGGAGGAACGGGAAAGGGGGAATGAGCAGATGAATTCATGACTGAGCCTGCTGTATCAGACCGGGAGATGGATGACAAGGAAGTGGTAGACTGTCGGCCACCGAAACCATGATCACGAGAGCGGAGAGATGGAAAAGCTGGAACAACTGGATCGGATTCGAGACGAGG
>JAJFLN010000450.1 GCA_021772705.1 Candidatus Cloacimonadota bacterium
GCTGCGCAGCGAGAGCCAAGAAGAACCACCCACCGTGCGATTCCCGTCAACCGGAGTTCTCCTCGTTGGCTGACGCGCTTCCCCTTGCTGCATGAGGTATCTCAACGATCCATCCATGCCTCAGGGCTCTGCCCCACACCCCGTTGGGGGAGCCAGCTCCACCAAACCCCCAATTGGACTGGTGGGACTGAGGGTACTGATGAACACTTGAATGACAACTACGCCCCCGGTCCCGCGGGATTGATTTCCTCCCCAACTCCCCCGGCATGAGCCTCACCCCTCCAGAAGCCACCTAAGCCACCGCCCAGGCCGACACACCGCTCCAGAAGCCGTTTCACCGCCAGACGTCCCCACCGGGATCTGCCTCCAAGCCCAACCAGTCGGCCCCGCAGCCATCCTGGCGGTCAGATGGCTTCTGGCCCCGTGGGATGACGACCCACCTCGAGATCCCTTGCAGGCGGTGTGACAGGCCGGCGGCCATGCTCGTTTTCACTCTCAACTTCGGCACGGAGCCGGATGACCTCGAGAACGTGACGCGCCTGATGTTTCAGAACATCCGGAAGATGGACGAGCCTACGTTTGCCGTGGGCGCGACGCTCGTCGCTGGTTCCGACAGGCGCGGGGTCGCGAACATCCGGACAGGTATGGCCCGAGCGAGGAGAGCTGCTTCAGCTGATGGAGAGGGAGCTCAACAGGAAGCTCGATGAGTACGTCGAGAAGCACTGCTCCAGTGCAACTGGTTCGATGCGCCGTCGCTGACAGAGCCGAGCACGACCCGGTGTTACGCCGCCGTCAGACGCACCCGGTAACTCAGCCCAGCTCGCTCGAGCTCGGCTTGAAGAGCAAGCTCCACGAACTGCCGGGACGAGTAGCCGAGGAGCTCTGCCCATCTCGCAGCCCGCTCAGCGCTGACCACCTTCCGACCCCTCTCCACATCACAGAGGTGCGACTTGGAGATCTCCAGCTTCGCGGCAAACTCCGCCGGCGACATCTCCATCCCCTTCCGGATCGACTCGAGGAAGTTACCGAACGTCAGAGGTCCGCCGGCGATCTCCTCCAGCAACCCCAACGCCCCACTGCTCTTCCATTCCCGGTCAGTACCCATACCGTCCCCGTCCCCTCACGACTTCTTGGCCGCCTTCATGCCCTGCTGGATGAGGTAGACGACCTCTTGGTTGAGCGAACGGTGGTCGTCCTTCGCCGCCTGCACCAGCTTGGCGTGCAGTGCCGGCGCGACCCGCAGCCGGAACTGGCCGGAGTACTTCTTCCGGATCTCTTCCTCTGCCCTCTCCCACTCCTTGATGTGCAGCAGGCTCTCGCCACACGCCGCGCAAGCCCAGACCTCCAGGTCCTCCGCCATGTACCTCGTCCCATCCACGACCATCGGCTCCCGGGTCCTCCGCGCCTTCAGCTCCCCGTTGCCGCAACTCGGACACCTTGAGATCGACGGCACGGCCCTACGTCCCTTCGGCGGCATGCGCCGTGACGACGAAGTACTCCTGGCCTTCCTCGTTACCGACGATCTTCCCGCACGAGTAGACCCGCGCGTCTCCGAGGCTCGGGCCTTCGATGACGTACTTGTAGCGGGCGACTTTGGTTTCGTCTCTTTCCTTCTTGAGGACATGGCCGTTGAGGATCGAGTGGATCAGGTCTTCGCGCGAGAACCCATCTTCTCTTCGCGCGAGAACCCATCTTCGGCGAGCCGACGTCTGGCCTTGGCCGAGAGAAGGACCTGGTCCTTCTGGATGAGATCACGGATCTTCTGCGGAACAGGGTTCAGGAGTGGGCTCCTCGCTATGGTACCACCTCGGAACCGTACTCGCTCGAAGACAACGAGCCCCGCCAGGACGCGTATGGCGAGACTCGGGGAGCATGAGACCCCATCCTGCCTATCGGCCCCCTCGACCAAACACCCCACCGACGGATTCCAGTCCGCCCGTAAAGTGCATCACACTATGTGATACAGTATAATCACCGTGACCGACGACGATTTCAAGAAACTACTCGAGGACTTCATCGAGCCAGAAGCTGACCCCAACCCGGACACCTCTCACTTCCAGCTCCGCTTCGTCCGCGACAACCCCGCATACGGCTCCTTTCACATGCACCAGAAACACCAGGTCTCCGAACATGAGGTTCGCGAAGTCCTCCTCGAGATCCCTCCGACCGTTGAATGCCGACACGACCCGGACCATCCCGAACGAAAGCTCTTCTTCGGCGCCACCCGCAAACGCCGTCAGCTCCTCGTCGTATGTGATGTCGAGCACGAAGGGGACACCACCATCCTCGTCCCCATCACCGCCTTCGATGCCGACGAAACCGACTGGAGAAAGAAATGACCCCTCCCAGGAAGAAGCCATCCAGACCTCTCACCGTCGACGAGGATCGCGCTCGCCGCGCTGACCTCTGGGGCCGCGGCAAGCTCTCCGGAAAAGACTGGATACCCGATCTCGAGGCCATCCCTCGTCACCGGGAATCCGAGCAGATCAGCATCCGCCTTCCCAAGAAGCTTCTGCAAGTCATCCGGGCCATGGCCGAACGCCGATCCATCGGCTATCAGATCCTCCTCAAGGACTGGCTCGATGACAGAGCCCGTCTCGAGGCCCGGCGCGAGCTTCAAATACTCGAGGGCCCTCCTCCTCACCTCGTCGTCCTCCGACCCGGCCCCAGCCTCGGCCATCCTCCAGAAGATCTCGAGGACTCTGAAGAGTCCCCCCATCACCTCAAACTCAAGGCCTCCGCCTGAACCCCATGTACGTCACCGCCCATCGAGTCAAAGTCCCCAGAGGCCGGCGCCAGGGCATCAATGCCTACATCCACCGGCACGGCGATCTTCCTTGGCCCTCCTCTCCCGAGCAGGTCCTGGATCTGATCCAGCAACAGCCAGGAGAACTCGTCGACCAGGAGCTCGGCCTCGAGCCCATTGGCGGCAACACAGTCCTGTCCTACTTCGATCTCGTTGCTCCCGACGACACACCCCGTCAGAACCTGATCGAAGCGATCGATGCCCTCCATCAGGTCGGCGTCTCTGACGGCCTCGCCGTCATCGCCCTGGGCCCGGTCGTCGTTCGTCTCGGAGTCGCCAGAGCACGTCTCGACCACTGGGAGACAGAGCTGCACGATCTGGCCAGGTCCGCAGAGGACCTCATCCGCAAGGACTCTCGACTCAAGTCGGGGCGCCCCTCCCTGCGAACCTCATCGGCATCCAGAGCTTCTGGACCTCTCAGCCCTGCTCCCTCTCGCAAACCCAACCCGCAATCTGATCTTCGTCGCCGACGGAGGAAGTGAGCCGGCTACCTGGTCTGTCGAGGAGGCAGCTCGATGAAGAAGCGATTGGACATGCGAAAGATCGCCAAGACACTCGGAGCGAAGCGACGAGGAGCGGTCCAGGCCAAGAGCGGATACTTCGGAGCCCTCGAGCTGGCTGCGGACGTCGCCCAACGGTTCCGACCACTTTCCAGCAAGTACTCCCCAGCGACGAGGGTCAGATGAAGCGCATCGTCCTGCGGCTCCCCGAAGACCTCTACCAGCGCGTCCAGCAAGAGGCATCTCGCGAAGGAGTCTCGATAAACCAGTACCTCGTCTACAGCATCACCCGGGCCGTGACCGCTCGAGAAGCCTCAGCCTTCTTCAAGGACCGCGCACACGGCACCGGACCCGAGCAGGGCCTGAAGCTGCTCGACCAGGTCCCCAACCGGGAGCCCATGATTCCGGAAGACCGCCTCATCGAGAGCGAAACACCCCGCTCTCGCCGAAAGAGCCAGCCAACCAAGAGCTCGACTCGCCGGAAGACTTCTCCCGCACGGCGCAGCCCGAAACGCTCCACCTGAACCACCGCGTCCTCTTCTCTTCGGTACGGCCCCCGCCTCCAGCGGGTGCCATCGAGTCCGCTTCCTCCGGTCGCTCAAATGGCGGATGGAAAGTGCCGCGACGTGGAAAGCCCGGCTTCTCGCCGCCGCCCCTCACCACCAAGTCCTCCACGGCCGGCCTTCCCTCGTCGCTTGGACAGCTCGGCCCTCGCAAGCTCGGGACCGACCTGACCACTTTCCACCCCGTGATGAGCGTGCCTCGTTCGCGCGACTCCGAGGCGCTCCCGGGGGCGCGCCTCAAGCGCTGGCTTTGACCTTTGGGCGATGAGCAACCAACGGCTGCTCGAAAATGCTCTTCAGCCGGACACCCAGGGCATCAAGAATTCGACTTGCCCGGTCTACCGAGATCCCGTGGTACTCATTTCGCTCGTCCCTCGACACCTGGGACTCATGAATGCTCAATCGTTCTGCTAGATCCCGCTGGCTGAGGCCCAACGCGATTCGGAGCCCTACGAGAGTCCGGCCCAGCCCGTGAAAATTCAACAACTCTTCGAACTCCCCCCGACGAAGTCGCTCGTAGCTTTCCACTTCTTCCTGAAGCGGCAAGTGGAACGAGCGAAATGGATCCAGAGCCCGCTTCAGGGCCGCCCCCTTGATCCCCTCCTTCTTGAGGCTCTGTTCGTGTTCCAGCAAGCGCGTCCTCTCCTCCAGGAGCCGACGACAAGCATCTTGATACTCGCTCTCGTTGCGGATCATGCAGCACCTCCTACCTTGACGATGCCTCGTGGCTTTCCGTCCCGCCGAGAGCGATCACTCCGCCTCGCCCCGAGGGAATGTCTGTAGCCCATGGGGGGTGCAACCGTTTTCGGACGACACATCCAAGAAACGCCCTCAACCCAATCTTGGTGCGGGTTGTCAAGGCCACGACGTCAGCTCGTCGCTGCCCGTCCTTTAGCTCGAGTGTCGGCCCGAAAGCGCCATTTACCGCCTCCCACGGGTTCGGTCATCCCGCACATGCGGCCGCCCGTCTGATACGAGCGCAAAGCAGATGTGGCAAAATGTCTCAGCCAGACCTGAATTCCGCATGAAATCAACCTTTTTCCGTCGTCCGAAAACATGTGCACCCCCCATGGGAGAGCAGTCTCTCCCCGTAGATTGAGCCTGCATGACGTCTATGCATTCTCAGATCCTAGCGAAAAGTGCTGTATTACGGCAACGCGCCCGCCCCACACACAGCCCATCTCACCCACGATCCCCAATGGCTCCCGGCAAAGGCGACCGCGTCGTCACCCACACCCGCCTCCTCATCTCGCCCGTACCCGATCGACCGGTAACCCCGCTGCCGACGCTCGAACATCCTGGCCAGCATCGGAACGCGCCGGTCCACGTAGTCCACAATCCGCACTTCCGACTTCCCCGGGTACTGCCGATGCAACCGGCCTGCGTACTGTATGAGCGTCCCCTTCCACGAAACAGGCATCGCCAGAAACAGCGTATCTAGCGGTCCAGTCTAGCCGACCCGGCCCTCGCTGGCTCGATCGTCGCGAGCGGCGCGCTCTCGTGAAGGCCGTCGAACGGATGGGTGGCCCAAGAGATCAGGGGTTGGTGAAGATCCTCCTCAACACGGGGCTCCGCGTCGCCGAGCTCTGCTCGCTGAGCTGGCGGGACGTCATCGTCAGGCCGCGCAAGGGCCGGGTCATCGTGCGCAAGGGCAAGGGGCACAAGCACCGAGAGGTCCCACTCAGCAAGGAGGGCCGGGAGACCTTCCTGGCGCTCGGGTATGAGGAGCGAGCCGGAAGCGAGGGTCTCGTCTTCACGGGGCAGAGGGGAGCAATAACCCCCCGTGGGGTTCACAACGCTCTGAGACGCTACTTCCGACTGGCCAGCCTCGAGGATGCCTCACCTCATTCGCTACGCCACACGTTCTGCAAGTCGCTCGTGGATGCTGGGGCGAGCCTTCACGAGATCGCCGCCCTGGCCGGGCATGAGAGCCTCGAGACCACGCGCCGCTACTGCACTCCGTCGCTGAGCGATCTGCAACGGACCGTCAATCTGCTCGGCGAAAGCACGTGAGGTGCCGGACTCTATGGACGCAGACGAGATAGCCCAGCTTCCCTATCCAAGGCACGTCACCGTTGAGCGGACGAGCCTCACCGCCGCGGACCGGAGCCGGATCGGGCAATGCCGTCAGGATCACAACCGCCCGGGCTTTGCCTACCAGCTGGCCTACGTGCGGCTGACGGGACGCTTTCCTGTTTCGAGGTCTGGGTCGTGGCGGCGCGGGCAACGTCCGTATCGGCCAGGCCGCCGAGGATGTCGGCCAGAGACTGCTGGAAGCTCAAGGAGCCAAGGTTCTTGGCAGCAACATCACCATCGATACCCCCAACTTCACGTTCCAGGCGAACCGCGTGATCCGGACGCTCAATGGCCAGCTTGTCGCTGTGGAGATCAAAGTCTTGGGCGCACCGTTCCGCCCAAGCCAGATCGGGGGGTTCGGTGAACTGGGGATCACGGGCGGCATCCCACGCGGTGGTAACGCAGCCGAGGCTAGAGTTATCGGTGAATCAATCCACCGATTCATCACGATTCTGATCAACGATTGAGCCCTATGAAGCGTGAGACTCGGGAAAGAATCAAGGGTGTCCGTGCGAGCATCGAACGGGCCATTGAGCCGCTGGGATTCAAGCGAACGACGGACGGAATACTACGTAAGCACTCTGAAGACATCATATTCACCATTGGCCTGCCTCACGTCGCCAGGCCGTTCCTTAATACCGTGGAGATCGGTGCCAACTTGGGAATCTGGTGCGTGCCGATCGAGGCTAAGTGCGCGGAAATCACGGGCCGCCGACGGGCGGTGCGGGAAAATGCTACTGTCGTTGAACCCCTCTACGGGCTCGCAAAAAAGAAGGGCCCCTCTTACTGGGAGTTTATCGAAGGAGGGACGCCTTTCGATGTTGTGGCTGCCGACATCGCCGAGGCCGTTCGCAAGCACGGACTGCAATGGTTCCTGGAACGTGGCACGTTGAGAGAGCTGGTGCTTCACCGCGAGGAGCAAGAGGGCCTCCCGGGCATAGGTCACGAAGTTCTCAAGTCCGAGCTCCATAAGCTCCTGGAAACTCATTCTCCTCTGGAAAAAAGCGCTCCATGATCCAGCGTTTGAACGAGAAACTCCCACTTACCCAGCCTGTTTTCTGAGCCCCCCCCGATGTCCTCCGACGTGATGAACATCGACGAGCTGGCCGCCTACCTCGACGTCGCCACCAGCACGCTCTACAAGAAAGTCCAGGCCCGGGAGATCCCCTTCACCAAGATCGGAAACCTCCTGCGCTTCACCCGCCCCTCCATCGACGCCTGGCTCGCCCGCAACACCACCCATCCCGACGACGCCCTCTTCGAGCAGTTCGCCCGGCTCCAGAACCGCTACCACTTCCAGATGTGGCTCGAGAGCCGCGGCATCGACCCCAACCAGGATTTCGTCGGCCTCTCCATCGTCGACTTCGATCCAGCCGGTTACGGCTCTGCCCACAACTTCCTCGATCAGCTCAAGCTCTCTGGGCTCGCGAACTTCCGGAAGTTTCGCCAGTACGAGGGCACCTACAGGTGGCTCGACCTGGTCCAGCCCAAGAACCTCACCGGCGCCGACCTCGACCTCGTCAAGTATCGCCTCCCTGCTCAAGTCCGTCGCAGTAAGAAATGCGCAACCTGGGCGGCCAACACCGGCGGTGTCGACGGCCGCGGCTCTCGCACCCACGGACTCGAGTCCGATGAGTTCACCCTCGAGCGTCTCGGCGAGCTCGTCACCGAGGCCGCCACCCCGTTCCTTCGAACCCCGCCGGAAGTGGTCGCCCGTCGTACCCGGATGCGCGAGATCGAGAAGGCCGTGACCGACTTCATGGTCCACAAACTCCTCGAGCAAGGTCGCCCCGTTCCCGATCGCCCTGTTCCTGCCGCGTTGCCAGAGCCGGCCCTCGCGTGAGCTCCGGATCTCCCTCTTTCACCACAACCAGCGCGCGCCCGCA
>JAJFLN010000046.1 GCA_021772705.1 Candidatus Cloacimonadota bacterium
CATTCCTTCCACTAATTCATGGGTATTGGGGCTAGATCCTACTGGTTGGCCGTGATCTCCACGGCATAGGCGCCAACGGGGCCGCGATAGGTGGGGAAGTTCACTTCGAATACCTCCGAGGCGCCGGCGGGCAGGAAGTAGGTCCCCCGGGCCAGATAGCCGGCTGTCCGGCCCTGCATCTGATCCTGTCGATCGTAGATGCTCACGTAGACCCGGGGGTAGTTCATTGGCTTCCGGGACTTGTTCTGGAGTTTTCCCCGGACCCGTACAGAGCCGCGGCTGTTGTGCTCCACCATGACAGAGCTCACCTCGAACCGGCCACCATCGATGATGGTTTCCTGGTCAGGATCGACCTCATCGCCCAGAGGGACTCGCTCGGCGGGCCGGTAGACCCGGGCCACATCCTTGACTGGCGGTTCAGCCGCTGCTGGCGCGACGCTCCCGGAACGACGGGCACCTCCGATGGAGGGAAGCAGCTGGCGGGGGGCTGGTGGGTTGGAGGTACCCGGATCCGGGGCGGGAGCCGTCGCGGCTGGAGCGGCCGATTGGGAGGGGGGAGGCTGCAGGAGCGGCGACAGGACCACTCCCCGTGCCAGCAGGGATTTCAGCAGCGTCTCGTCATAGCGCTCCCAGAGCGCCGAGTCCGCCGGAGTCTCCCCCAGTGCTCTTCGATAGTACTTCAGGGCCTCGTCGAGGTTTCCCTGCAGAGCAAACGCGTCGGCCAGATCGGAGGACTCCCCGGCCAGAGCGGGGCCGAAGGCACTGATGAGCAACATCAGGCCTGCCAGAATGGCCGATGCAATCGCCATGCAGGGAGGTTCTACTCGAACCGGTGACAGGCAACGCAGAGCTTGTCGTCCTGGTCGGTTATCTTCAGCAGCTTTGGCGCCGAGCCGTGGGGAGTGTGGCATGAGTTGCAGGTGATGATGTGGCCCAGGCCCTCCACGAAGGTCGTTCCCAGCTCCTGAGGGACCTGAACTCGAACACTGGGTACTACATTGATCGGATGAGATCGGCCCGGTTCGAAGAAGTGTCCTCCAGAATCTTCCTTGTGGCAGGAATAACAGAGTGCTTCTTCGGCAAGGAGGAGGGTGCCCCGGGAGGTCTTCTCAGCCAGCTTGGTCGACCAGAGGTGCTTTCCCTTCGGGTAATGGGTGTTGTGGCAAGTCCGGCAGCTGATTCCCTTGTGCCCCTGGCCCGTGGCGCTGTTCTGGGCCATGGCGCGGCCAGCCGGGGTTGTGCAAGTGGCCAGGACGAGCAGCAGTGTCAGCAGCTGGCGGTAGCGCCATGTCTGCTGGAGCGAAAGACCGTCCCGGGCTGATGCTCGAAGGGATGGGGCGCTGGGGATATGGGACAGAGGCAATGATTCCATGATCAAAATGGGCTGAATCAAGGGCTGGCCCCGATGACAGCGAGGTCTCCGAAGGCCTGGCTATGCTAGCACTGTCGCGGCATGACCGCAAGGCGGATGGGCCGTCCCTAATCCCACAGGTGTCGTGCTGATAAGGTCTGATCTGGCGAGATCGAATGGTGAAGCCATCCTGGTGTCTCGACGCTGGCTCCATCGGAACGCTAGGGGAAAAGCAAACAGGGAACAGGGGAGAGGGAACAGGGAGCCGGACAACCAACGGCTGAAGTGCAGTTCCGAATTCCCGGCCGCCTGTTCCCTGTTCCCTGTTTCGGACTCGACGCCAAGCACCCTCCATGCCACCTGGGCCCGCCGCCCTCGGCTCCCTTCACCCACCCGGTGAAGCTATCCCAGCCAACCAAAACGCAAGATCCAAGACTGCATCATGCTTCTCCGCGCTTTCCGCTCAGAATCCTGTGGGACTGGGGGCCATCGAAGGAGTGACGCCGGAGGGCCCGGGTTACGGGGATTGGGAGGCCTTCGGCGACGGAGGTGTATCCTCGAGCTGGAGCCGGAAGAGATAGCCTGACAGGAACAGTCCTGCCGACAGGACCAGGAACAGGACGTAGAAGGTCCACTCGCCCATGGCGGGCTCGGAGGGGGCCTGGGGCTGCAGAGGAGAGGGAGGCTCCTCGCCGGGGGGGGCCACGTCCCCGTAGTGACCCAGCTCGCCCAGGGCGACGGCGGCCTCAATGGCCAGGGGTTCCTGGGCAGAGTGGAGTAGCTCGAGCAGGAGGGGCAGCGTCTCCTTGCAGCCCCTGGAGCCCGCTACTCGTATGGCGTCGAGCTGAACCTCCGGTTCGGGGTCGCCGAGCAGGTCGAGCAGCAGGTGGGGCAGCCTGGGATGGTCCTCCTCCATCAGCCGCTGCAGGGCGTGGAGGCGCACGTTCTTGAAGGGGGAACGGGCACAAGCTTCAGTGCGGAGTGTTTCGTCAGGATTCATCTGGACTCAGGCCGAGAGTGTACTACGACCACGGGACCGAGGCGGGGGCCCGAACGGCTGTCTGGGCCCCCCTGACAGTCTTGGCCTGGCAAGGAGGGAGTCGAGAGGGGAGGGGAGTAGTGGAATGAAAAAACCCCGGCCTCACGAAGAGGCCGGGGAAAGGACTGATCCAGAGGGGAGATCAGAATCGAACTTTGTAGTTGATCTGCAGCAGGTCGTCGGCGACGTCCACCGTGTTGGTGGCTCCGGCGACGTAGCCCGTTCCGGCGGCGTTCAGGCCAGCGGCGCGGGTATCGGACTCAGGTGTGCTGTACTCGAGCTGCAGCAGGCTGTTGGCGCTCATCCGGTGGTTCCAACCGAAGGTCAGGACCGTGGCGTTGATCTGGGCGGGGCCGAACTCGTCAGCCACGTCCTCGTAGCGCACCGACACGTTGTTGTCGTCGTTGAACTTGTAGTTCGCCATGACAGACCAGGAGGTGCTGTCCAGATCCGGGTAAGCCGAGCCTGCGGGCAGAGCGGCAGCCAGGCCGCCTGCGGCGGTCATGTAGGCGGCAGCTCCGCCAGCGACGCCAGCAGCGTTGTTACTGTCGCTGGTTGCCGCGAAGTAGCTGGCCATGAAGCCGAAGTCTTCCCAGCCCCAGTAACCTGCGTTGAACTGGAACCCGCGCCATGCGTTGGCGGTTGCGGTGTTTCCGGCGCCGGGGGCGATGTCGCCACCATTGTCGAAGTAACCCAGGTCCCATCGAAGTCCGCTATCGTACTTGTCGCCAGCCCAGGCGTAGTAGCCCAGGTTGTCCTGACCGGCGGCTCCGGTCGGGTTGTTGTCGACACCCTGCACGCTGTCGCCGTACTGGTTGATCTGGGCGCGAGCGCCGGCCGTGGCCACCGTGGTGCCGCCCTGGAGGCTCTGGCGCCAGGCCAGGACCGATCCGTCACGAGTTCCGGCCGGTGCCGTGCTGTTGGCAACGCCGACCTGCCACTGGAATCCGGCGTCCTTGCCGTTCCAGAGGCCAACGCCCTCGGCCCGGACCTGCTCCCACGTGGAATCCATCAAGGAGGGGGTCACGGTCAGGTCGAGAGTGCGGAAACCATAGCGAAGCTGGTAGGCGTACTCGGCCATTTCCGGATTCCGCTCTCGAGAGAACGGCAGGGCCCAGACACCGGCGCGGACGCGAACGTCGCCGTCGAGGAGCAGGTCCTCGGCGTCGATGTAGGCCTCGTTGACCTGGATCTGGTTACCGGAGATGAACACGGACTCCTGGTCAGCATCGATGTCGAGCTGCAGGTGCAGGTAGTAGTCCTTGTCGAAGTGACGATCGAAACCGATCGACGTCTGAGCCATGTTGAAGAATGTCCGCTCCGTGCCGCTGGCGGTGTTGGCCGCATTCGGGGCGCCGGAGGGGATGCCTGCAACGTAGCGGGCGATGGGGCTCGTGGCTGCCGGTGCGAAGGTGGCGCCGGTGCCGCGGCCAAGAGCCTTGTTGGGATCTGTGTCGGTCAAGACCAGGCGAGCCTGGACGAGGCCACTGATGCCAGCCCGGGGGCCGGTCATGGCGAAGTCGGCCTTGAGATGATCCACGTCCCTCTTGAGCTTGGCGAAGCCATCCTCGAGGGTCGAGACCTTGACATTGATCAGAGCGAGTTCATCGGCGAACTCGATGGTGAGTGCTTCCAGGTTGCGGATGTCCTTACCGCTGACCTTGCCCTTGGGCATGGTGGATACCCGATCCAGCATCCGGGCGACGATGACGGCCATCTGGTAGCGGTTGAGCCGCTTGGTGCCGTGGAACTTTCCATCGTAGCCCTGCAGGATTCCGGAATCGACGGCCTTCTGGATGGCGCCATAGGCCCAGTGGCCCTGCTTGACATCCGAGAATGGTCCGGCGAAGCCGGCGGGAGCCGCGATTGACAGTACGAAAGCGGCGAGCGCGAGTGTGGCGATACGTCTCATCTAATTGTCCTCCGATTTGAGGTTGACCACTCCCTGATTCCCGGGTGACGAGTTTCCTTGGTTTCCTCGCCGGTGGGTCTTGTCGGGAGCGACTGTTCTGTGACTGAACGAAGGTCCCCTTCTTGGGTTTCTTCCGGTGTCCTGGTCCCTGCCTGTTTGTTGCCTTGCCGCACCTCCTTTCGCTGGCGGATTCGGGGCCTCGAGACATCCGTGCCGGACGGGTCGTGGTTCGCATGAAGCGGTCATGATCCGTCGCGGTCAGAGTGGGAATTAATGACCTTGACGTGAAGTGTCAACCGGTGCTGGGACTTATTTTCCCGTTATTTTCAATCACACAGATGGGGCCATGATCGGCCGGTTTTCGTCCCCGTTTTCACCCCGAGTCCATGCCCACCCAGGAGAGCATGGGAGACAAAAGAGGGCACCGGTCGAATCCGCCCCAACTCCTGGACACTTCGAGTCTCCAGGATTTCGTAACGTGACCTGTTGCCATCAGCGATCAGCTCAACATGGCGATCATGACAACTGTCCGGAAATTGGGCCAGATTTGACCGGTGCC
>JAJFLN010000451.1 GCA_021772705.1 Candidatus Cloacimonadota bacterium
CTCGGCCACCTCACCGAGGACGGGCCGGTGGCGCAGGCACTGATTCCCCATGGCGTATCTACGTGAATCCGGGAGATCCGCTTCAATGCTGAAAAACTGATCCAGGGGTGGTCAAGATGGGGTCGTGTGTCCCCTTATCTCGACATCCGGGAGTGGGCCGAGAGGCGGCGTTCCGGTAGTATGAACCGGCGCCCCGGCTACTCGCTCAGGGGCATGGACGGGGAGGAGCCGGATGGGAGCCAAGCTGGGCAAGGGGGAGTCGATCCAGATCGACAAGGCCATCAAGGAAGGCCGGGTGACGGGCCGGGTAAAAGGCAAGTGCGACAGCTGCAAGGGTCCACTGCGGGAGATGCGATTTCGAGGACGCTTCGTGAGCCATTGCCGTTGTGGCTATAGCTGGGCGGGGTGAGACACGGCAGCCCTCCGGCTGAGTTGGCGGCTTCTGCTGCAATGACACGGGAAGTTACACTGAGATCTCAGAGTTCGTAGAGGTCACGGAGGTTTTTTGGGGAGAAACCGTACTCGAGTCGTGGAGCAGCTGTTTGGCAATCGGCTCCATGCATCCCTCTGCTCGGCATCACACCTCTATGCCAAAAAACCTCTGTGTGCTCTGCGAACTCCGTGAACTCCGTGATCCCCAACGGTGCCTGCCCCCCTGCCGGACATGTACTGTTTCGGCTTCGGCGGCTTGCGTTTCCTGGCCCATGATCATATAATCGCCCGTCCCCACCGGCTTTCCCGGTGGCGAGTTTTCATACCTACTCTAGAGACTGATTTCCATCCAGATTAGAAGGAGCCGCTGGTCCCCATGATGGTCGATTTCTTCCGTCGCAAGATGAAGGTGTTCATCTGGCTCATCGTCGCGACGTTCGTACTCTCCATCTTCTTGATTGCCGGTGGGTCGTATTTCTACGACGCCGCCAAGCCCAAGAAGCCAGCCCAGGCCGCGAAGCCCGCCAAGCCCTTGGAGCCGAAGTCGGAGCTCGACTTCGAAGCCAAGACTCCCGTGGCCACCATCGTCTTCAAGGGTCAGACCGAGACCATCACCGAAGGCGAGCTCAACCGGGCTGTCGAGAATGCGAAGAACAACAACCGGATCTATCGGGGGTCCAGCATCAGCCTCAAGACCCTGAAGACCATGATGGGCCCCATCCTGGTGGACAACCTGGTCAAGGAGCGGCTGGTCCTGATGGAGGCTGAGTCCCAGGACATGGACGTCTCCGTCGAGGTCGACGAGGCCGTGAAGCAGCAGTACGACCGGGTTGGCGGCAAGGAGAAGTTCTTCGAGTTGGCCAAGCTGGATGAGGCCGAACTGCGGGGTATCCTGGAGAAACAGCTGAAGCAGAACCGGGTGGTCCAGAGGATCACCGCCGGCAAGAGCATCGACGACGCCGCCGTGGAGGCCTACTACAAGGCCCACACCGACGAGTTCAAAGCCGCCGAAGGCGACGCCGCCCGCCCCCTGACGGAGGTCCGGGGTGAGATCGAACGGAAGCTGAGGGCCCAGGTCACCGACGCCGACATCGCAGCCTACTACGAACAGCACAAGGCGCGATGGCAGAAGCCGGACATGGTGGACGTCCGCCACCTGATGCTCGACCCGGAGTCCTCCAAGTGGCGTAACGCCGTCGAGGTCACCACCAGCGAGATTCAGGTTCACTACGAGAAGAACCAGGCGGACTACAAGGCGCCCAAGAAGGTCCGTCTGAAGCACATCTTCCTCGACCCGGACCACGAGTCCTTTGCCGATGCAGGTAAGATCGACGACTCGAAGCTCCGATCCATCTATGATGAGCGCTTCCCGGCCGAACCGGCCATGCAGATCCAGGAGATCAAGGTGACTCTGGGCGACACGGCGGAATCCTCCGCCGTAGCCCGGAAGACCATTGATGCCGTCCTCACAGGACTGAAAGAGGGAACGGCCTTCGCCGATCTGGCGAAGCAACACTCCAGCGGCGACGAGGCCGCCAACGGCGGTGACCGGGGTCTGGTCAAGGCCGGTGACCTGCAAACGGAGGTCGCCAACGCCGTAGCAGGCATGGAGCCCGGCCAGGTCAGCTCCGTGATCGACACCGGTGACGCACTTCAGGTGATCAAGCTGGTTCGCCACGCCGACGAGACCGATGAGGATCCGACGCGAGACAAGGACTTCGAGGAGATGAAAGAGCAGCTCGCTCGTGACGAGTCACTCAAGCATCGGCGGGACGCCGCCCGGGATCGGCTGAAGGACATCCGCGCCTCCATCGTCGGCGATGAGATGACCTTCGAGGCCTCCGCGACCCAGTTCAGCCATGCCGGCTCCGCCAAGACCGGTGGCGAACTTGGGGTCATCGTCCTGGGCGACAACAAAGAGAATCCCCTCATCGAGGAAGTGGGCACCTCCGGTTACCTGGATGAGAACCTCACCGACGCGGTCATCGATCTCCGTTCCGACGAGATCAGCCCCCCAGTCCGAAGCGCCCTCGGTTTCCATCTGGTGAAGCTGGTGGAGACCTTGCCTTCCGAGACCCGGAGTCTGGCCGACGTGACCCCCGAGATCGAGCAGCTCCTGTCGGAGCAGAAGGCCGATCAGCTGGTCCAGGAAGCCCTGGAGCGCATCAAGGCCGAACTTGCCGCCGAGCCGAAGGTGGGCGAGACCCGCCGCACTTTCGAGGAGATCGTCAAGGCCGAGAGTGACGGTTCCGACGCCCGGGACGGAGGCCTCTGGACCAAGCTGGTCCTCTCCTCTGACGAGAAGCCCGCGCTGGGCGATATCGTCCGGGAGGAGATCTACTCCCTCCGAGCACTTCACCCGAAGATCATCGATGCAGTCAAACCCCTTGCCGAGACGGAGGTCTCCGACACGGTCACCTTCGGCAGGACCCATCACCTGTTCCAGCTCGTCACCCGACATCCAGTCCGGTACATCGAGCTGGACGACGCGGTGCGGGACGAGATCCGGGAGACCTTGAATCCCGATGTCTCGGAGACCGAGATCGCCGAGTACTTCGAGGCCAACAAGGACGAGTTCGGCACGCCAGCCAAGGTCACTCTCCGGCACATTCTCCTGCGCTCGGAAGACGCTGCCAATGAGCGGCTGAAGGAGGCCCTCGAGGGCGCCGATTTCGAGTACCTGGCTCGCCAGTACTCCCAGGACCCGACCACGAAGTCGAAGGGCGGTCTCATCTCCAGCGAGGTGAACATCCCGGAGATCAAGGCGGCCATGGCCGAAGCCGAGCCCGGCAAGGTCTATCCGAAGCCGGTCAAGACGTTCCTGGGCTGGCACGTGTTGCAGCTCGTCAGCCGCTCCGGGGCCAAGGAGCCCTCTCTCGACGAGGCCAGGGATTCCATCCGGTCCCGCCTGCTGCCCGAGAAGCGGGAGAAGGTGCTGAAGGCCTGGATCGAGGAACTGGAGAATCAGGCCATCATCCGGAAGCACTTCCCGGCCCTGTAGCAGTCTCAGTGTTCCGAACCCTCGCGGTCCCGGCGGCTCAGATGGTGCTTTCCCTGTGAAGACGCTGCTCATAGCCACCGGAAACGCCGGGAAGGTCCGGGAGATCCGTCAGCTGTTGCGAGGCCTGGTGGATCAGGTCCTGTCACAGGATCAACTCCCCGACGCGCCTCCCTCTCCGGAGGAGACGGGGAACACCTACGTGGACAATGCTCGGATCAAGGCGTGGTGCCTTCACGAAGCCACGGGCCTGCCAACCCTGGCCGACGACTCCGGCCTGGAGGTCGAGGCCCTTCAGGGCCGGCCCGGCGTCAGGTCCGCCCGCTACGGATCCGACTCCGAAGACCGCATCACCCGCCTCCTCCGGGAACTGAAGGATGT
>JAJFLN010000452.1 GCA_021772705.1 Candidatus Cloacimonadota bacterium
GCTGCGCAGCGAGAGCCAAGAAGAACCACCCACCGTGCGATTCCCGTCAACCGGAGTTCTCCTCGTTGGCTGACGCGCTTCCCCTTGCTGCATGAGGTATCTCAACGATCCATCCATGCCTCAGGGCTCTGCCCCACACCCGGCTGGGGGAGCCAGCTCCCCCAAACCCCCAATTGGACTGGTGGGACTGAGAGTGCTGATGAACACTTGAATGACATACGAAAGCTCGACCTGTTCATCCGGGTCCAGGGGCCAATGGCCCCTGGCGGAAGTTCTAGGACGGCGCCCTCGTTTTCAAACATTCCTTCCACTTATTCATGGGTATTGCTGCTAGTCTGTAGGTCCCATGCCTGAACTGCAGCTTCCCGTCGCCATCGGTCCCCTGGCCATCTTCCGTCAAGGCCCGGAGGACTTGCTGATCAAGTGGCTCGACGGCCACCACGCTGTTTTCCCCTTTGACTACCTCCGCAAGAGCTGTCCTTGCGCTGGCTGCGGCAACAAGCACGGTCACGAGGCTCCGAAGGAAGCCGAGAGCGGCGGATGCGGGTCCGAGGGCTGCGGCGACGGAGGATGCGGCAGCCATCAACAGGGCGTCCTGGTTCAGGGAGCCAGCGGTCCGTCGGACATCGTCAGTCTGGCTGCCATCGGCCGCTATGCCGTTTCATTCACCTTCGGTGACGGTCACGGCACGGGCATCTACAGCTTCGAGTACCTGCGAGAGATCTGCCCCTGCGAGGCTTGCGCCAGCTCGCGGCAGGCTGGATGAGTCCGACCGTCGACCCGGCGGTGCGATCCGAGATCGCCGGGGTTGTGGGCGCCCGATACGTTTTCGACCGGGACGAGGAGAAGCGCGCCTACTCCTACGACGCTTCTCTGATCCGGGCTCGGCCGGACCTGGTCTGCGTACCGGGATCGGCGGAGGAGGTGGCCGCCGTGGTCCGTGTCGCCCACCGCCACCGGGTGCCCTTTGTGGCCCGGGGAGCCGGGACGGGCATCGCCGGCGGTTCGATCCCCATCGAGGGCGGGATCGTCATCGCCCTGACCCGGCTGAACCGGATACTGGAAGTGAACATCCCCGATCGATACGCCGTGGTGGAGCCCGGGGTAGTCAACCTGGACTTGACGCGCCGCGTCGAGAACGAGGGCTACTGTTACCGTCCGGATCCCTCGAGCCAGAAGGTCTGCACCATCGGAGGCAACGTGGCCAGCAACGCCGGAGGCCCCCATTGCCTGGCCTATGGGGTGACGTCGAATCACATTCTGGGAATGGAAGTCGTTCTTCCCGATGGCAGCATCACGGAGATCGGCGCGCCGCACCTGGAACCGGGAGGCTACGATCTGACGGGGCTGTTCACGGGATCCGAGGGCACCCTGGGGATAGCCACGAAGATCATCTGCCGTCTGTCCCGCAGCTCCGAGGCCGTGCGGACCATGCTGGCGAGCTACGATCGGATGGAGGACGCCGCCGCCGCGGTGGAAGCTATCATCGCGGCGGGAGTCATTCCGGCTGCCCTGGAGATGATGGACCGGGAGATCATCCGAGCCGTCGAGGCCGCCGTCGGCGCCGGTTACCCCGTCGATGCCGAAGCCGTCCTGCTCATCGAAATCGAGGGCCCTCGCGATGGACTGAATGAATCCAGCGACGTCATCAAGTCGCTTTGTCTTGACCAGGGCGCCCGGGAGTTCCGCACCGCCCAGTCGGAGGAAGAGCGCCAGAAGCTCTGGAAGGGACGAAAGGGAGCCCTGGGCGCCGTGGCGAGGATCAAGCCCATGTATTACCTGCACGACGGCGTCGTCCCCAGGACCCGCCTCCTCTGGGTGATGAAGAAGATCGCTGCCACGGCAGCCCAGCACCGCCTCACCATCGTCAACGTCTTTCACGCCGGTGACGGCAACCTGCATCCCTTCATTCTCTTCGACCCGGCCGACGCCGACGAGGTCCGCCGGGTCCATCTGGCCGGGGAGGAGATCCTCCGGGCCTGCGTCGAGTGTGGCGGCACCCTCAGCGGCGAGCACGGGATCGGGATCGAAAAGAACGAGATGATGGGTTGGATCTTCTCGGAACAGGATCTGGAGACCATGCGCCGGGTCCGGTCCGCCATCGATCCCGCCGGAGTGGCCAACCCGAAGAAGGTCCTGCCCTCCGGGGCGCGGTGCGGAGAGCTGTCCCGGTCGCCCGGTTCCGCGCCAGCTGGAGCGTGGATTTGAACGATCCGAGGGTGAGACCGGCGAACCTCGCCGAGGCGGCTGAGGCCGTGGGAAAGATCGCAGCCCGAGGGCTCAGCCTGCGCCCCATCGGCGCCGGCTCCCGGGGCTGGCTAGGCAGGCCGGCGGAGTCCGAGGCCGTGCTGATCGAGACCAGAGACCTGCGGAATCTGGAGCACTACGAACCGGGAGACCTGACAGTGACCGTCGAAGCAGGAATGGCCTTCGAGACCCTGGCCGGCCTCCTGGAGGCAGAAGGACAGTGGCTGCCGGTCAACCCTGCCCGGTCCGGCCAGTCGACCCTGGGAGGGCTTCTGGCCACCGGCGCCACGGGGTCCATCAGGAGCCGATATGGCTCCTGGCGCGACCTGGTGCTGGGCATGTCAGTGGTCCTCGCCGACGGCTCTCTGTCCCGCAGCGGGGGACGGGTGGTGAAGAACGTCTCCGGT
This sequence comes from Candidatus Cloacimonadota bacterium, assembly GCA_021772705.1. GTDB lineage: Bacteria > Muiribacteriota > UBA6191 > JACPRK01 > JACPRK01 > OFTM100. Next base: position 2,655 of record JAJFLN010000452.1, read on the forward strand.
TACGATCTCCACAAGCTGCACATCGGTGCCCTGGGGACTCTCGGCCTCATCGGGTCCGTCAGCCTCCGGGTCATGCCCCTGCCTAAGGAGCAGCGTCTGGTCCTCGCTTCATTCAAGGACCGGGCCGTGGCCCTGGAGGTCGCCATGGCGACGGCCACGTCTCAGCTCGAGCTGGCTGCCGTGGAGGTACTGGACAACCTGTCTCCGTCCATCGGGCTGGCCGAGGGTACCTGGATGGCCGTCCGGATCGCCGGAACCGAGGCCGACTGCGCCCGATCGGCCAGGGAAATCCAGGAAGCCTCCCGCATGGCCGGCAGCCGACGACACGTCACCCTGGCCGGTACCGAGTGCCTTCGCGCCTTGCGGGACCTGAACGAGCTCCCCATGGAGGGCACCACCATCTGCCGGATCTCGGCCCCCCCTTCCCTGGCGATCCAGCTGCTGAAACAGGGCAGCCTTGGCGGCGACAGGCGAGTCATTTGCGACATTCCCGGCGGCATCGTTCACGTCCTCTGGAATGGCGACGCCGAGCCCTCGGAGATCATCAAGTCCGTCGATGGCATTCGAGCCGGCCTGGGCCGATCGGGCTCGGCGATCCTCCTCGATGCCCCGGATGGGGTGCGGGCCGGCATCGACGTCTGGGGACCTCCCCCTCCGTCCTACCCCCTGATGCAGTCGATCAAGCGGGCCCTGGACCCTGACCGGATCTGGAATCGGGGCCGGTTCATCGGAGATCTGTGATGACAGTGGAGCCCTCGGACTTCTCGGCAGCAAAGGACTGTGTCAGCTGCGGACTCTGTCTCCCCCACTGTCCCACTTACCGGGAGTACCCCGTCGAGATGGCCTCCCCTCGAGGACGGATCGAGCTGATGAAAGGACTGGCGGAGGGTGAGTTACAGCCCGGGCCGGCTCTCGAGGAGCACCTCTCTCTCTGTCTCGGCTGCCGGGCTTGTGAGACCGCGTGCCCCTCCGATGTCAGATTCGGCCACCTGCTGGAGAACGCACGGGCAGTCCTCAAGGATGCAGGCGCCTCGGGGTGGACTTCGTCCGCGCTTCGGCGCCTCTTCCTCAACCAGGTGTTTCCGCGGCCCGCCGTCCTGTCGGCCCTGGCCAGTAGCCTCCGGTTCTATCAGACATCGATGCTACGCCGGTGGGTCCAGAGTCTGCTGCGACTGATGCCCGGACCGGTCGAGAGACTCGAAGCTTTGATGCCCGACTTCACGGCTCCCTGGTCGGCCCCACCGCCGGAGCTGCCGGCCCATGGTCCCGAGAGAGGAGTGGCGGCATTCCTGACCGGGTGTGTGATGCCCCACTGCACCGGCGAGGCGAACGACGCCACACTGGAGGTGCTGCGGCATCACGGCTACAGGGTACTGACACCGAAGGACCAGCGTTGCTGCGGCGCGCTGCACCTTCACTCCGGATACCAGGAGGAGGCCCGGCAGCTGGCTCGAGCGAATGTCTCGGCCTTCGAGGCCACCGGAGCAGACGTGGTGGTGACCAGCTCCGCCGGCTGCGGTGCGGCACTGAAGGAGTACGGCGACCTCCTGTCGAGAGATCCTGAGTGGGCCGAGCGGAGCCGGGCCGTGGAGAGCCGTGTCCGGGATGTCCACCAAGTGCTGGCCGAGACGGACCCACCGCCCCCGATGGGACGGATCGCACTTCGAGCTGTCTATGATGACCCCTGTCACCTGCTCCACGGTCAGGGCGTCAGTCTCGAGCCCAGACAGCTGCTCCGAGCCGTTCCTGGCCTGGAGCTGGTGGAAGCGAAGGAACCGGACTGGTGTTGTGGCAGTGCCGGGATTTACACTGTGACCCACACCGAGATGTCGCTGCGGGTGCTGGACCGGAAGATGGAGGATCTGCTCTCTCTGGAACCGGATATCATCCTCACTGCAAACCCTGGGTGTCTCCTTCAGCTGAGGCTGGGAGTCGCCCGTTCCGGCAGCGACGTCCCGGTTCACCACGTGATGGAGCTGCTGGCGCGAGCTTCCCGGGGACCGGATCTGACGGGCCCGGACGAGCTCCGGCGGCATGGACTGACAGGAGAACGAACCCGGTGAAGAACATCCAATTGACAGCCTTGCTGATCTTGTTGATGACGGCAGCGCCGTCGCCTGCGCTGGAGAACGAGGGAACCGCGGAGGTACGGGAGACGGAGGCCATCGAGCAGGCAGAAGCCGGTCTCGTCGAATCCCTGCCAGAGGAGCCTCCTGCCGGGGTCCTGGACCGGATCGAGTCCTTCCAGTTCGAGGGAGATGGCAGGGGAGAGTCCGTCGGGATCGTCGTTCGATCCCTGGCTCGGGAGCTGGGTCTGAGAATGGATGTGACGGGGAAGTTCACGGGCCGCATGATCCTGAACGCCCAGAACGTCTCCATCTGGTCCATGCTCCGGGCTACCCTGATCGACCAGGGACTGAGGGCCCGGATGACGGCTGACGGAACCCTGCGGGTGATCGCCTCCACCACCACTCCCCTGGCGGCCCATGACGAGAAACGAGACTACGTGCTGGAGACGAAGGAAGTCCGGGAGATACATATGGGCACGGCCAGCCCGGTCTATTTCCGACGGGAGAAGCATCTGGACAACATCAAGCAGCTGACCTTCGGCGGAGAGAATGCCGAGGCCTACTTCTCCCCCGATGGCCAGTGGCTCATCTTCCAGTCCACCCGGGACGATCTGTCCTGTGATCAGATCTTCGTGATGCGCATCGACGGCACGGAGGTGCGGCAGGTCAGCACCGGAAAGGGCCGGACGACATGCGGATACTTCTACCCCGGAGGCGAGAAGTTCATCTACTCGTCGACCCATCTGGAGTCAGACGACTGTCCGGCCAAACCAGATCACTCTCAGGGCTACGTCTGGCCTCTGGACCCCTACGACATGTTCGTCGGCCGTCTGGACGGCACGGGGGAGCTGGAGCGGATCGCCAGCACGGACTCCTACGACGCTGAGGCGACCCTTTCGCCGGACGGCAAGAAGGTGGTCTTCACCTCCGACCGGGACGGCGACCTGGAACTGTACACGATGGATCTGGATGGCAGCAACCTGGTCCGGGTGACCCACAGTCCCGGATACGACGGTGGGGCGTTCTTCTCGCCGGACTCGAAGAAGCTCGTCTATCGGGCCAACCGGGTCGAGACCGACGAGGAGATCCGGGAGTCCCAGCGCCTCTTGAAGCAGCGACTCGTGCGACCTTCGAAGATGGAAATCCGGGTGATGGATGCCGATGGCGGCAACGACAATCAGGTGACCCGGAACGGGGCGGCCAACTTCGCACCCTACTGGCACCCCGATGGCGAGAGGCTGCTGTTCGTGTCCAACGTGCTGGACAAGAAGGGACGCAACTTCGACATCTTCATGGTCGGATCCGACGGGCGAGGGCTGGAACGAATCACCTACAACCCCACCTTCGACGGCTTTCCCATGTTCAGCCCTGACGGCCAGAAGGTGGTGTTCGCCTCGAACCGGAACGCTCGAGTCCGAGGGGAGACCAACATCTTCATCGCTGACTGGCGGGAGTGATGGATCGACCGCGTCCCTTTCTGAAGTGGGCCGGAGGCAAGCGGCAACTCCTGGCCCAGTTCAGGCCCTTCCTGCCGCCCCCCGGTAGCTACGACCGTTACCTGGAGCCCTTTCTGGGAGGCGGGGCTCTCTTCTTCGACCTCCGTCCCGACCGGGCCATTCTCTCCGATGTAAACCGGGACCTGATCGAGTGCTATCAGACCCTCAAGGAGGACCCGGACAGTGTGATCCAGCTGCTCCGGGACTACCCCAACGACCCGGATTTCTTCTACGAGATGAGGAAGCGAGACCCGGCGACGATGGACCCGCCGGGCCGCACCGCCCGGACCCTCTACCTGAACCGTACGTGCTACAACGGGTTGTACCGGAAGAACAGCAAGGGCCAGTTCAACGTCCCCTTCGGACGGTACAAGAATCCAAAGATCTGTGACGCCGACAACCTCCGGGCCGTCAGCGCCTGCCTTCAGGGGACGGACCTGAGGACCGGCTCTTTCGAGACCGCGGCCAGGAAAGCGGAACCCGAGGATTTCGTCTACTTCGATCCGCCCTATCACCCCCTGTCGACGACCTCCTCCTTCACGGCCTACACGGAACACCGGTTCGGCGAGGAGGAGCAGCTTCAGCTCGCCGGGGTCTTTCGAGAGCTGCATCAGCGGGGCTGCTGCCTCATGCTCTCCAACTCCGACACGCCCCTGATCCGGGACGCCTACGCCGGATTCCGGATCGAGACGGTTCTGGCCAACCGGGCCATCAACAGCAAGTCTGCGGGCCGGGGAAAGATACAGGAAGTCCTGGTCCTGAACTACTGATGAACCGGGAACCGGTGCAGCCGTCATCTGGGAGATCAGGTCGCGGTAGGACGGCCCTCACGGGCCGCCCCCCGCACAGATCCGGACGTGAGCTTCAACTCATCCGGCTCCTGCCTTGGGTATTGACGTTGGGTAGAGCTTCGGAAAGGAGTGATAGATGCGGACCGGAGG
>JAJFLN010000453.1 GCA_021772705.1 Candidatus Cloacimonadota bacterium
CGGATCCGGAATAGGCCAGGGGACCCCCTACGGGACATGCACCCATGCTGCGGCCAAGGGATCAGAAGTATGCCTTGTAGGCGACGTAGAGTTGATCTGGCGCCAGTCCGTACTCACTTCGAGGGCGTCCCAGGGAGTCCAGTCCCGGGCCGAGGCCGATGGAGAGGCCCGCCACGACCTCCGCGTCCTGTTCCAGGGAGTAGCCCAGGTAAGGAAGCAGCAGAACCGAGGAATCCCTGGGGTTCACCAGGACCGCCGTGGTCAGATTGACCAGGGGGTGAAGCTGCCAGGTGAGGGAAGCCCCGATCTCCAGGGAGCCCAGGGCACCGATCTCACCCCGGCTGAACCGGTCGGACCCGGCGACGGCGAGATAACCCGACGGGTCGTCGGCGCCGAAGCCGTTGAAGCCAATCTCCGCTGCAGCCGTGAGACCTTCCCTGAGCAACCGCATGGCTCCGATGGACCCCCTCCAGAAGGAGGCCTTGCCTGCCAGGGCGTCAAGAGCGCTGGAGGAGTCGGTGAAGGACAGTTCGGAGTGGACCGCCGTCCCGGCCAGATCGGCGGTGGCGTGCAGTCCCAGGACGGTGTCACCGTGATACTTGCCGGCCATCAGGCCCAGGTCGACCTCGCCAGTCCGGAACGTCCAGAGCCCGGACAGGATTCCGTCGTCGCCCGGGTCATCCCCCAGCACGGCGCCGACGAGTTCGACGGAGCTGAAGGGCCCCCTGGGCACGATGATCCGGATGGCATCAATGCCGGCCTTGTACTCCCGATCGATCCGCTCCGGCGCAAAGGGTGAGAAGAGGTCCAGGGCGGGGAAGAAGGATGCCACGCCCCACCCGATGGCCTGTCTGCCCACGATCACCCGGGCCTCGGGTGAATCCCACTGAAGGTTCAGCCGATCCACCAGGGCCGAGACCTGCTGGTTTGGTGTTCTGGAGAAGGTCTGATCCAGGCCGAGATAGTTGTTGGCCCGGCCCGTGGCCAGGACGGCCCCGGAGATCAGGGGCGGCGAGAGCCGGGACAACTCCAGGTGGGCTTCGAGTTGAAGTGAGTCGGTCTGCCTCTGCTTGTGAGTCAGCCTCAGCAGAGAGAGATCGGTGTGCCGGTCCCGGCCCATCGCGTCGCCAAGCTCGGCGAAGTGATAGTGACGCAGGCTGCCTCTCACCTCACCGGCTCGGGCCCCGGTAGGCAACCAGAACAGGGCCAGACCGATCGCCACCAGGAGGATGACAGGCGAGACGAGGTTCATGATGAGGCCTCATCCCGGACAATCTTGCCGTCTTCCATGAGCACCCGCCGTGAGGCCCGCTCGATGATCCTCGGGTCATGCGTGGAGAAGAGGAAGGTCGTTCCGTGGAGCTGATTCATTCGATGCATCAGGTCCAGAAGAGCGACGGCAGTCTGGCTATCCAGGTTGGCCGTCGGTTCGTCGGCCAGCACCACGGAGGGTGAGGCGGCGATGGCCCGGGCCACTGCGACTCGTTGCTGCTGTCCCCCCGACAGCTCACCGGGCCGTCGATGCTCCAGGCCCTCGAGACCCACTTCGAAGAGAACCTGCCGCACACGCCGCTTTCTCTCGTCAGCTTCAACGCCCCGCAGCAAGAGGGATATCTCGGCGTTCTCCTCCGCCGAGAGCACTGCCAGAAGGTTGTAGGACTGAAAGACGAAACCGATGTGGTTCAACCGGAAGCTGGCCAGGTCCGTGCGGCCCATGTTGGTCAGCTCTTCTCCGCCGATCTTCACGGTGCCCCGATCCGGTCGATCGAGCCCACCGGCCACGTTCAGCAATGTGGTCTTGCCTGACCCGCTGGGCCCGGCGAGAGCGACGAACTCCCCGGACCCGATCTTCAGACTCACCTGGTTCAGTGCCGCCACCTCGATGGTGCCCTGATGGTAGGTGCGTGAGACGTCGTGGAGCTCCAGAGCCTGGGGTTTGTCGTTAGCGTTCATGATCGCAGCACCTTCGGGTCCATTCGGGCCGCCGCCTTCCATGCCGGAATGATGGCCAGACAGCAAGTCAACGTCAGCAGCACGAGCATGGAGCCAGCCACCCGGCCGGCCGAGAGCTCGGACCGGAGAATCGGGTCCATCACCACGCCGGCAACGGAGAACTCCTGCTCCGTGAAAACTGACAGGGGCAATCCGTAGATCTTGAAGTAGAGGTGGCCAGGCCAGCCGAGGGCCAGGCCGGCCAGAATGCCCAGCAAGGCCAGTATCACGCCCTCGAACATGACGAGGCAGAACATGGCGACCGGTGTCACTCCCAGGGCCTGCAGGAGGGCGAATTCCCGCCGCCGTTCCAGGACGGACATGAGCAGGGTGTTGAAAATCATGAAGGCGATGACGAGAAAGAAGATGCCGTTGTAGAGGTAGTTACCCGCATCGTCGAGTTCGACGTAGCGGGCCATCTCCGTGTCCGCCTGATCCCAGGAGAGCACGTCCACTCCGGGCAGGGCTTCACGGGCGTTGCTCGCCCAGGCGCCAGAGAGCGATTCGTGCTCCAGAATGACAGCCACCTGATGAACTCGGTCCGCCAGACCATAGAGACTCTGGGCTGCAGGCAGCGTCGTCATCAGGAGTGACTCGTCGAAGGCATCGACGCCGGTCCGCAGCACGCCCCGGACCCGGAGCATCATGGATGAGAACTCGGTGGACTCCGCCGGCTGAGCCATGACCACAAGCCGGGACCCTAGCCGGGCCTTCAGCTTCCTGGACAGCCCCTGCCCCAGAAGGGCGCCCCGCAGGTCCCCCTCCTTCAGGAAGACCCCGGAGGTCAGCTTCGATGCGAAGAGAGAGCAGGTGGCCTCCCGATCGGGTTCGACGCCCACGACTCGTACGCCGGAGGAACCGTCGGCCGACGACAGGAGCCCGGAACCGAAGACGCGCCGCACAGGCAAGCCGATGCGACTGGCGCCATCCAGGGCGCCGGATGCCCACTCTTCCACGGCTGCCACAGTGGAGGCTCCCACCGTGAGCTCCACGCTGCGGCGCTCCTGGTAGCCTCGGGCCTGTACCACCACATGACCCGACCCCAGCCGGACTGCTGCGTCGATCATCTGGTGGTGGCTCCCGTCGCCCAGTCCGAGGAACACGAGCAGAAGAGCCAGGCCGAGAGCCATGGACGAAGCCGTGAGCACTGTGCGACGACTGCTGCGCCAGAGGTTTCTCCAGGCCATTTTCAGCAGGAGTCTCATCAGCCTGTGGGTGCCGTCAGGGCTTCCACGGGTCGCATGCGAGCGGCCCGGAAGGCAGGAATGGCCGAGGCCAGTACGGTGATGGTGAACAGGATGGCGAAGG
>JAJFLN010000454.1 GCA_021772705.1 Candidatus Cloacimonadota bacterium
AGGGTCTCGGGTAAATTGAGGAAGAGGTGAAGATTGGGCGAAGAGAGGAAGGGCCCACACGTCAGATTGCTCGACGATGAGCAGCTGTCACGGCTGAATCAGAAAGTGGAGCGCAACCGTTCAGGCGGCGCGAGCCGCCGTGGCCTGTCGTCTGAATGGTACTGGATCGCTGTGCCCATGGCCCATCGAGCCGCAGGGAAGGGCAAGGTGGGTTACGTGCTGGTTCTGGCCGCCTCGGAGGAGGAGGCGCTGGACCTCATGTCCAGCCGTGCGCCGGGAGTACAGAGGAGCCGTCCCGGCAGCGTGAGAAAGGCCACGGCGCCGGAGCGGAGGGCCGTCGAGGCCCTGCACCGCCGAGACCCGGACAGGCGAGTCTGGAGCTGCTGGCAGATCGAGGGCACCGGAGCCGACGACTACTAGCGTGTGTCGGAGAATTTGCCGGGTTTCGGCTGCGCCAAGTGCCTTGTGAACAGAGAACAGGCAGCCGGGAACAGGCAATGGGGAATCAGCGCGTCGCCAGCTCATGTCCGGCTTTCGAGGGGTTGCTCTGTGGACGAAGTCATCCCGACTTTCAGCCTCACGGGCCTTCTTGTAGATGGCACCCCCCGAGGCCGCCGATCACACTGCTGCGATGACGGTCAGACGCTCGAAGATGTTGTTGCCCTTCACGGAATTGACGTGGTCCGAGAAGCTACTGAGACCGACTGGTGAAATGAGCAGCCATCGAGTGCAATCGGCTGACATGGATCCTGGCCTCCATTCTTCATTGCCTGTTGCCTGTCCCCTGTTGCCTGTTCGCCTTTCCCCGCCACACTCCTGGTGCCGGGTTGCCCGAAACAGAAAGAGCCCGCTGAGTTTTCACGCAGCGGGCCCGGTAGAAGCGAATGGCTTGAAGGCTACTCGGCGCTGACTGTGAGGGAGCCGATGTAGGGCTTCTGGTTGGCCTTGGTAACCACGACCTGGGCGGTCCCCTCTGCCAGGCCAGTGAGGGCCATCTGGGCTGTGCCGAAGCTGCTGGCGAACCCGGCGCCCAAGAGCTTGCCGTCCTGAGAAACGCCGATGAGAGAGCCTGCCGGCGCCTGGACCTGGAAAGCACTGCTGGACTGCAGGGCCAGGGAGCCACCGTGCTCGACGGTAGCCCTTCCCGGCAGGCCCCAGAAGACCGACAGGGACGGGTCGCCCATCAGGTGGTAGACCTCCCAGTAGTAGAGCTTGCGAGAGGTGTTGGAGGCCTGGACAGCCAGGTTCCCGGCCAGCACCATTCCTGCGTTGGTGGGATGGGAGCCGTTGAAGACCATGTCATAGGCGCCTGGGCCCGTGTCTTCCCGGTTCGGAGGCGTACCGGCCGCGTTGGGATGCTGGATGGAGTAGAAACCATTGCCCCACCAGAGGTCCTCGTCCCAGTAGGTGTTGTTCGAGCCGCCGATGTAACCGATGGCGCCCTTGTTCTCGGCTCGCAGCCATGCCTCACCGAAGCAGCTGCCGACCTGGAAACTGTTGGTCAGGCAGCAGTTGCCGACCACCAGGGGGTACTTGCCCGTGTTCTGCAGCGCATCGATGTGGCTCTTCGTGAAGCCCGGATCGGCCCAGCTGGTGGTGCTTCCGTGAGCCGTGTAGTTCAGGAAGGCGCAGCCGCTGCTGACGAGGGACCGGATGGCGGCCTCGTTCTGATGCGAGCCTGCGGAGAGGAACACGTTGATGTTGGAGAATCCGTGGCCCTCGTTGAAGTAGTACTGGGTTCCGTAGTTGATCTGCGGCCAGCCCCACTCGGCGGCGTGGCTGGAGTCCCAGCCGGCGACCAGGACCAGGTTCTTCAGGAACGAGGGATCGGCCATCTCGTACTTCTCATACTCCATCGTCTTGGCGATCTGGGGAACCAACTCGGCTGGCGTCTGGGCCGAGAATCGGCCGGTCAGCATGTCCGGCAGGTTGTCGCCGGCTGTGGCGCAGACGTACTTGAGGTCCGAGATGTGCCGGCCCGTTCCGCCCTTGAAGGCCGGTACCTGCTCCTTGTCGCCAACGATGAGGAGGAACGTGGGAGCTGCCCGGGTGGGCTCCGGATTTCCGTAGAGACCGTGGACGTAGTTCTGGATCTCCTCAGGCGTGGCACCCACCTCGTCTGTGAAGGCCGTCACGACCTGGAATCCCTTGGAGGTCTTCCAGTCCACGAAGGGCTGCAGGGTGTCGGCGAACTGCCGGTCCGTCACGATCAGGTAGCAAACCGGGCTGGCGACGTCGTCCTTGTTGAGAGCTTTCAGGGAAGCGGGAGTCTGGACCGTGCCTGCCGCCGTGTCGAAGTAAGGTGAGCCGTAGACTCGCTTCATCTCCTCCGTGGCCTTCATGTCCGCACCCTTCAGGGTCACGGTCAGTCGAATCCGGGTGGCCACTTCCAGGACACCGTTGACGGCGTCATAGGCGACGGGAGCGACCTTGACGAGGGCCAGCCGGCGGTCACGCAGAACGCCCAGGTCCTCGACTGTGACGAGCTTCTCCTGCAGGAAGCCCTCCGTCAGATAACTGCTCGGCTCGTAGGCGAATGGAACTGCCGTACCGTCCTTCGGGTGGGGCGGCTGACGCGGCATCAGAGGTGACGTGAGCTGCAGATCCTTCTTCAGGTTGTAGCGCTTGATGTCAAAGCGGCGACCGCTGACCTTCAGGTCGGCTCCCAGCGGGATCTCGACCAGAGTGTTCATCACGGGGAGAGCCGGCGCACCGATGGTCTCGGAGTGCTGCTGTCCAGGAATGCTGAGCTGCGTGAAAGTTCCTTCAGGAGTGCTGACTTCCGTGGCCGTGAGCTGGGTAACTCGAGCCTCGAATCGAAGGGCCGGCAAATCATCCGACGTGACAGCGTCATCAGCCAGGCTTACACCACTCCTGCCAGAGTCGGCATTTCCCAGATCAATGTCCTTGGCAAAGGCTGTGGGGACAATCAATCCCACGGCGAGCAACGATACCAGCAACCACTTCATGCGCAGTCTCCTTATCCCGCGGCAGCCCGCTCCGCGCCAGTAACAGAAAGTCATGGGCTCGCCGATTATATGACGAGACTGGCCCGTTTGGCGAGAAATTCGTCAGGTTGACCCAAAGTCGTGTATCCCCGACTTTCTGCTACGACCCGTCGCCCTTCAGGCCGTTTCGCACCACCAGGAAAGCACCGGCGATGGAGAGCAGCGCCCAGATGCAGCCCCAGACCACGGCAGGCAAGGGGAAGATCTCCGACATCCGGTAGGCGTCACTCCCGGGCACGGTCCGGCTGATCAGGTCCTCTTTGATGTCTATGACGGCGTAGAGCATGCTCGTCAGACCGATGAAGCTGAGCAGAACGTCATTCACCTTCTCCGTCAGGTACTTGCCAGAGACAATCAAGAAGCCTCCGAAGAGCAGGCCGCTGACCACGCCAAAGGTGCTGCGGACGTAGACCAACGTGAGGGCCACCAGAGCGATGCCCGTCGCAAAGGCGATGACCTGATCATGCCGGGTCCGGGCCGCAGCCAGGAACATGGCCGCTCCCAGGACAAAGCTCCCCAGATATCCGGCCGAGACAATCGCGGGCTCCCAGCCCCCCAGGGTGTAACAGACCCCGCCCAGCTGGGCGCTCACCTCGATGTGATCCACGCTCCCACCGGTCAGCACCGCGGCAAGACCGTGGCTGATCTCGTGCATCATGACTACCAGCACCTTGACCGGATAGACCAGCACCGTATCCCACGCCAGAGCCGTGAAGAGGACCAGCCCTCCGACGAGGGTCAGCCTGCGAGTGTCGAGTCGTTGGGGTCTCATGGGGGCTACAGGTGATTGTACCGCAGCTTGGGGGTCCAGAGACCAGCCCCCCCACAAGTGCTACTCTCTCGACTCATATGACCGACGAGGCGCCGAGGGAACTGGACCTCTATTCTTACGAGGTCGATACGCCGGAGACGGAGTCTACCGGGGCCGAACTCGATCTCTACGAGGGCGTGAACGACTGCTCCTCAGCTGGAGACGAGCCGGTGGTTCGGGGCGAGTCGAGCGGCTCCGAGAAGGCTACTATTCCGGAATGGATGTTGAAGGTATGGCTGGCCTTTCCCAGGGAGATCCGGGAGCGCTACGAGCCGCGAATGGTGATCGGTCAGGGCGGGATGGGCATCATCGTCGAGGCCCGGGACAGGGAAATGGACCGTACCGTGGCGATCAAGGGTCTCAAAGATCCGTCCTCCGTCCTGCCCTCGCTGAGACGGAGGCAGGCCCACGAGGCTCGCATCTCTGCGAAGCTGACGCACCCGAACATCTTGCCCGTCTACGATCTCTGGCAAGACTCTCTGGGTAATCCCTGGCACTCGATGCTGCGAGTCCCCGGAGATGCTCCCACCCTGTCCCGGCGTCTCGACGAGCTACGAGAGCGGCGGCTGGTGGAGTCCCGGCCCCTGTCTGAGCTCTTCGACATCTTCCTTCAGGTCTGTCGTGCCGTTGCCTTCTCCCACGATCAGGGCATCGCCCATCGAGATCTGAAGCCGGACAACATCTTCCTGGGACCCTCCGGAGAGGCCCTCGTCGCTGACTGGGGGGTGGCCGTGGAGCTCTCCCCGGGACAGCCGGAAACGGAAGACTACGTCGGGACCATTGGCTACGCTTCCCCGGAGCAGTTCGGTGCATTCGGCTCCCTGGCGGCCACGGCTGGCTCCGACATCTACAGTCTCGGGGTGGTGCTCTTCGAGCTGGTCGTCGGCAGGCGCCACACCGATTCCCCCACCGGTCTGGCTGGAGGGGCGACATCCCTGAATGCCACATCAGCAACCCTGGAGATCCCTGAACGGGTGCCCAGGGAGCTGGCTGCCATCGTGCGCCGGGCAACGGCCTATCGCCCGGAGGATCGGTTTGCCACCGTTCGTGAGCTGATTCGAGCCATCGAGGCCTACCTGGACGGAGGGCTGGTGGATGGCCTCTCCTATTCGCCCAGGGAGCGGGCACTGAAGTGGGCCCGGTCACGGCCGGCGCTGACCGGCGCCCTGTTGAGCGGAGTCTTCTTCCTCGGGTTGATTCTTGCTGGCAGTGTCCGGCAGGGGCAGATCCAGGCCAGGCTGCTGGCGGAGGCAAACCGGAATCTCTCGACGGCCCTGGCCGAGAAGGCCACGGGCGAAATGTCTGCCCACAGGCTGGGTCGGGCCCGCCACCTGGCCGTGATGGCCCTCGACGTCGGCTCTCGAGGAGCCGGGCTGCCTCCCACCGGAGCGGCCAGCCTCCTGGCCGGCGCTGGCAGCCGGGGCGGAATGGCCTGGACCACCTACATGGACCCGCCACCCATTGCCGCCGGACCCGTGACTGGCGACGGTCTGGTGATGGTCGCCGACAGCGCCGGAGTGATCCGTGAATGGGATGCGGCTTCGGGAGCGCCGATCCGAACCGTCCACTCCGGCTCTCGGATCTCTCACATGGTGGTCCAGAGTGCCTCCCGGGTCACCTTCGCTACCGTCGATCCCGAGCCCCGAATTCTGTCAACAGCCTCCACCAGGAACCTCTCATTGCCCGAGCAACTGCTGGATCTGACAGTCTCGAAGGACGGCTCCATGTACCTGGCCGTCACCAGGGCGGGAGGCGTCTACTTCTGGGCGACCGCCGACGGTTCGGAGGAGCCGGCCCGGATCGGCTCACGGGACTTTCACGCCCTCTGTGCCGACTTCGCGCCAGTCTACTCGACAGTCTCGAATCCTCTCGCCGCCATCGGGGGCAGGGATCGGACCGTCAGGATCTGGGATGCCCGCACCGGCGCCGAGCGTGCCGCAATTCAGGGGTTTGACCACGCCGTGGGTCAGGTGCGATTCAGCCCTGACGGCAAACTGCTGGCAGTCTCGGGCATGGCCAACGACATCCGGGTCTGGGATGTCGGTGCCTGGAGAGAGGCTTTCCGCCTGCGGGATCACACGGCGACTCTGACAGCCTTGGAGTTCTCTTCCAGCGGCCGCTGGCTCGCCTCCGGAGACGCCTCGGGGGAGCTGAGGATCTGGGACATGGAGGCCGCCCGGCTTCGAAGTCGACTGGAGGGTCATCGATCCACCCTCCTGTCCCTCCGGTTCTCCCGGGACGCCCGAACCCTGACCTCAACATCCTCCGATGGCACTCTTCGAGTCTGGGACACGGCCGCAAGCGCCCTGGCCTCGGTTCCTGCCTTGCCCGAGGGAGTCGCCGCCACATCCCTTCGGTTCCGGGATGGCTTCCTGGAGGTGAAACGAGGGGATGACACCTCCTTGCTGCTGGCTGTTCCGGGAGGGCAAGTGGTGGACTTCCAACCCGCCCGAGAGTCCGGCGTCGCCGAGGCTCCCAGGACAAGGGTCCAGCTTCCCGGCAAGGGAATGGAGGCCGCGATCCTGCAGGGGAAGATACGCCTCTCGAACCTCCAGACAGGAGAGCCCCTGCTCGACCTCGACCCGGGACATTCCACGGTTCCCCTGGCCCTGGATGCGGACCCATCGGGCCGCTGGCTCGTCAGCCTCACCGGTGAGGGACAGATCCGGTTCTGGGACCTTCGGATTCCCGCCGGGAACGAGCAGGTTCGCGCCCGGTTCCTGTCGGCCTCCCTCTTCACGGGTCGGGGAACGGCCCTGGTACTCCGGGAGCCTGCGGCAGCAGCACCTGCCTATGCTGTCGACCACCCGTTTCGCTGGCTCCCGGCGGCCAGAGGGGGAGACGCCGAAGCCCAGTGGAGGGCGGGCCTGCTCCTCTCTGGCGGTCTGGGTGGCAGCTCACCTCTTCGCGATGCTGGCCACGAGTGGATACGCCGGGCCGCAGCAGCGGGGCATGAACCGGCCGCCCGTTACCTGAAGAAGCTCTGAAGGTGGCTCGGGAAGGCCCGCTGAGCTAGCATGCCTCCGTGGAGCAGATCCCCGCCAGCCCTCCGATTCGATTGAAGTTTCAACTGAAGCATTCAATCTTGCTTCTCGTGCTGGCCGTGACGATGTCCGCCGGAGCCGGTCCGCTGTCGGCCGGGGACAACCAGGCTTTCGGCAAGGTCAAGACCCTGGCGGGAGTCTGGGTGGGAACCGAGGCCGACGGCACTCCTGCTCGGGTGGAGTACCAGGTCAGCTCCGGAGGCGAAGCTCTGAAGGAAGTGCTCTACATGGGGACGGCTCCTCCCATGGTGAGCGTCTTTTATCCTGACAAGGATCAGCTGGCCATGACCCACTACTGCCTGACCCGGACCCAGCCTCGGATGCGCACCGTCAGCTATCCTCCGGATTTGTCGGAGCTCGACCTGGTCTACTGGGACGCGACGAACGTCATCCAGTCCACCGGCGGGGTGATGAACGGCGTCCGGATCAAGTTCATCGATGACGATCACTTCGAGCAACTCTGGAATGCCGATGCGACCGACGAGGCGTCAGTCCGTGTCACCTACCGCCGCCTGGGCAGCGAGGGAACATCGGCAGCGACGACAGCTCCTTTAGCGGCGACGCCTCCCGTTCCCGGCGGCGACGGCCCCTTCGTTTCCAGAGCCCAGAAAGCCCTGGCCCGGATTGGCTCCCTGGCAGGGGAGTGGCGAGGCAGGGAGGCGACCCGCGACTGGGACGTGACCCTGAGGCTCGAGCCCATCTCCGGGGGCACTGCCGTCCTGGAGACCATGGACTTCAAGGAGGCCGGGATGATGACGGTGTACCACCTGGACGGAGATCAGCTGCTGATGACCCACTACTGCCTCTCTCGCTCCCAGCCGCGAATGCGGACCGTCTCGCTTCCCGAGAGTCTGGACCGATTCGACTTTCAGTACCTGGACGCGACCAACGTGATGGAGGCGACGGAGTCTTACATGAGCAGTCTGCTCCTGCAGGTGGAGAGTGAGGACCGATTCCGTCAGATCTGGAACCAGGACTCCCCGGGCAAGAAGCCGATCGACATCATCTACGAGCGCGTGAAGCCAGCCCCAGGAAAGGCGGAGGATCGCCATGGCCAGTGACGACGGCAAGATCACCGAGGGCGAGCCCACATCCCTGGAAGGTGCCCTCGACCAGCTCAGGGACTTCAAGGCGCGACTGAGCCACGCCCAGGCGAAGCTGAAGCTCTACGGCGACGGCTCGGGAGGTAGTTTCAGCAGGTCCTTCCTCAAGATCCCCCGTACCGTCATGGAGGGAATGGACCCTCTGCTCTGGGTCGATCTGGAAGGCCGTGTCGTGGAGGTGAATCAGAAGATGTCGGTCCTCCTCTACGAGGATCGGGGCTCCGTGCCGCCGCCGTCTTCACTGCGGGGGAAGGCCCTGGAAGAGGTGGATCAGCTTCCATGGGCTCCGGGCATTCTGCGGACCCTGCTCGTCGACGCCAGGGATCAGCTCCTGCCGGTGCAGTTCTCGGTTCAGGCCGGCGATCCGTCGGGCCAGGTGCGGCACTTCGTGTTCCACGCCGAGGCGACGGCCAAGGGGGGGCACTTCCGGGTGGAGGATGCGACGGCCCGGACCCGCATCGAGGATTACTTCTCTCGCTACGTGGGAGCCGAGGTCCTGGAGATGCTGAAGGACCGGAGCGAGGCCGACTTCTTCCGGACGTCCCGGAGGAACATGACTGTTCTGTTTGCCGATCTTCGTGGATTCACCCGGGCCTCGTCCACCCTCTCGCCCGAGCAGGTCTGCGAGTTCATCAACGAGTTCCTGGAAGCGATGATCGAGGTCGTGGACCGGAACCGGGCCACGGTGGATAAGATCGTCGGCGACGAGGTGATGGTCCTGTGCGGCGCCCCCTGCCCCCTGGAGGACCACGCAGCCCAGGCATTGAAGGTGGCGATCGGGATGATCGAAGCCCAGGACGAGCTGATCGAGCGATGGAGGCGACGTGCTCTGCCCGAGCTATCGAATCTCCACGTTGGCATCGGAATCAACACAGGGGAGATGGTGGTGGGCAACATCGGCTCCCGGCTGCGAACTCAGTACACCGTGCTGGGGTCGAGCGTGAACCTGGCGGCTCGGCTCTGCTCCAGCGCCAGGTCCGGGGAGATCCTGATGAGCCGCCAGACCTTCGAGGTCGTTCGCAAGGTCATCCAGGGACAGCCTGACTACTTCGATCCACCGTTGAAGGGATTCCGGGAACACGATCCGGTGGAGGCCAAGGGTTTCTCGGAACCCATTCCGGTGGTCACTTACATCCATCGGACCCGCGACTGATCGAGGCGGCCTGGAAGGCCTCGACCATGCTCTTCACCCGTAGCGGGTCCGGAGGGTTCGCCCAGTGACCGTCTTGCTTGAGGCTGGACCCGACGATGAAGCCGTCGGCGTGATCGATGTAATCTGAGACCATGACCTACAGGCGTACGGTACGAGTGATCTATCCCGTTTCACAGGGGCACATCGTTCTGCGATGCGGCGAGGAGGGCGAGATTTGCCTCAAGGCCGACAAGATCCGGGACGACGGCAATGGCTTCACATTCTCCGTGGAGTCCGAGCGCCCGTACATCTATTGCCAGCCTTGCCTGGTGAAGACCGATCTCGAACACGCCTCCGAAGGGGGCCGATCCCTGGTGGTCCTCACCGACCTGGGTCCTCGGGACATTTATCCTCACTTCATGTCCGATGACCAGGGCTCCATCACGGACCCTCTGGAGATTCGCTCCAGCATCATGGATCGATCTCACATCGTCAGGGTCTACCTGCCCCCCGGGTATGGCGACAACCTGTTGAAGCACTATCCCGTCATCTACATGCACGACGGCAAAAACCTGTTCTTTCCGCAGGATGCATTCCTGGGCAAGGACTGGGGCCTCAGCGGAACCCTCGACATGCTGAACGCGATGAACGCCGTCGACAAGGTGATCGCCGTCGGCATCTACTCGGGAGATCGGGACAGGGACTATACCCTGAGGCATGGATGGATCGTTGAGATACCTCATGCAGCAAGGGGAAGCGCGTCAGCCAACGAGGAGAACTCCGGTTGACGGGAATCGCACGGTGGGTGGTTCTTCTTGGCTCTCGCTGCGCAGCGTCGGCTCAGTTCA